>CAJGBT010000001.1 GCA_904501665.1 uncultured Bacilli bacterium
ATTTAACATTCCACCAAAAAATCTTAAACTAGAATCTGGTGAATCTGAAGCTGATATAATTCCGCTTCTTCTATCTTCAGGAATCTCATCACCTAGTGAATAACCTAATATATGGTGAAAAAAACTATTATTACTTCCTCATGGACGAAAACCATGATTAAAAATTTCCTCTGGCGGTCTAGAATCAATCCGATATATAAGTTTCGGACACCCAAATTCATTTCTATTTGGCATACTTAAATTATATGTTAATAAAATTTTATTAAGTGAATGATTGATTATATTAAATTATCTTTTCTAAAATAACCCTCTTAATAATGATTAAACATAAAAAAACATTAATAATCTAGTTTAAGGTATTTTTAAACATTACTATAAAATTGGCTTTTAGATTAAATTAAAATAATATTTAAGGTTAATAACTTATGAAGTATCATAACAACTATATAAATATCATTATTATATAATGGCATTAATTGATTATATAAATATGGATAGAAGTGGATTGTTAAATAAGATAGACCATTAAACACAACATAGTATTAATCATATAAAACTATGTTTTATTATGATATAATATATTTGTATTTTGATAAAAGTTTTATAAAGAGGGTAAAATGAAAAAAAAATTAAAAAGTAAAATAGGGAAAACAATAGTTTTCTCATCTTTATTGGGTGTTTGTGTGTTAACTCCAATTGTTGTTAGTACATTAAACACTACTAATCCAACTATGACATCTGATGTTATCTTGCAAGGCAATAATAAAAATTTAGCAAGAAGTGGAGCTCGATCATTTAATATTAAAAAAAATAATAGTGCTATTAAATATACATATAATAATGCAGTATTAGATCCAGAAGGACAACTACCTGATTTACAACTTATGCTAGGTTCTTTTCCTGATAGAGAAAATATAGTAACTAATGGTACATTGTTTAAACGAGGATATACTTTGCGTATATATCCTGATAATGTAACTAAAAAGATGAAATTAGATACTGTTGGGTATAATGGTTATCCATTAGATAATCCTACTCCATTACCTTTTGGATTTGAATATACACCAGATGGTGATCCAGAGGCTTTTGGCGAATATTTCCGTTTTGGATATTACAATGATGAAAATTGAAATAAAAAGGATGATATTGCCTGAAAAGATTCAGGTGGTAATTATTGATATACAACCAATGAATGAAAACCTGAAGTTGTAAATAATTATAATGGTGCAGTACTTCAAGGGGTTATCCAATTACAAGTTCCAGGTTATTGATTTAGAAATTGGGATGATTCTCCTGAACGTAATTATTGATGAGCTAAAGTTCCTCCTAGTTTAGGTGGGCTTCCTTATAAGAGTGATGATGACTTAATTCATGCTCGTAATATTCAAGATGGTTTTGATGCAGTTAGATATCGTGACTCTACATATCAATTTGTGGATGATCCTAATAGTGATTGATATGTTGGTCAATTATCATTAGGTGTTTATGACAATAAGTTTTGAAAAGGAAGCACCAATGAAGATGATAAATCAAAAATTACATGAAGTCTAACTGATAATATTTCTAGCGTTAACAAATTTCAAGGTACTATGGATGAATTTGTTGATCAATTAACTGCAGATAACTTAAGTAAATATGTATCTATTAATGCCTTTAATACTCCTAGTTTTTGTTTAGATGATGCAATTATTAATGCATCAGTTAATCAAAGTGGTGTATTACTTAACATTACTACTTTAAGATCATTTGAACCGAGTTTAGAACTTAAGTATGATGAACCTAATCGTATTAATGTTTTAAAAAATAAACAATGAATTACAAACAACTCTAAAAGTTTTAGCATAAACATTCCAGCTAGTTGTTTTACAGGTATTTCTACTAGTACATCTTTAAAAGCAAAAGTAATTGATGTGAATGATGATGAATTTAAAAATATTTTCACTAATTTTTTAGGTAAAGGTTTTAATATTGATTTTTATCATAATCTTGAATTGGTAAAAAATATCTTAATTACATACATTAACAATAACATTAATTTATTTTTTGTTAACCCTACTTTATCTACAAAGGTAAATAATTTAGATTTAACAATAACATCAAATAATAAAATTACTATTAATAATGTATCATTTGTTGGTTATCAATCTAATGGTAATATATCTACTACATTAGAAAGCAAATCTTCTCCTTGAGAAATTGTTAATTTAAAAAACCCACCATCAGATTCAACCATTACTGAAATGGTTAAGAAAGTTATGACAACTAAGTTAACAGAAGATGTTAGTAAAGATAAACCAACAATTGTTAATAAAGATCTTCTAGTTGCTCAATTGGTAAGTGTATTAAATGAATTGAAAGAACCAGGTAGTCCTACTAATTTAGCAAGTGACACATGAGATGGTTTACCACAATCTTACTTACCAAGTGGTGGTATTTTCACTAATTTAAATATTGCAATTGATAAAAATCAAATTGTAGTACCTAATAAATTTGATTCTAGCATTTCATCTTATGCTTATAACATCCCAGAATTTCAAATTGGTTTAGCTTCAATTCCTAAAATAACAATTGCTATTATTAATCCTAATTATTCATTAGACAATGATCAAAATGGTCCAAGCACTGATGATAGTACAACAAGTACAGTTCTAAAAGCAAAGATACTTGATGTTAATAGCAATGAATTTAAAAGTATTTTTACTAACTTTTTAAGTAGAGGGTTTAACATTGATTTTTATCAAAATATTGAGTTGGTAAAAAATATCTTAATTTCATATATTAATAACAATATAAATTTATTTTTTAATAACCCAAGTTTATCTACAAGGGTAAATAGTTTGGATTTAACTATAACATCAAATGATAAGATTGCTATTAATAATGTATCTTTTATTGGTTTTCAAAATGATGGTAATATCTCTACTACATTAGAAAGTAAAACTTCTCCATGAGAAATTGCTAATCTAAAAAATCCTCCATCAAGTACATTAATTGCACAAACAGTTAAAAATGTTATGACTACCAAGTTAACAAATGATGTTAATAGTGATAAACAAATGATTACTAGCAATAGTACTTTACTTGAAGAATTAGCAAATGCTCTAAATAGTTTAAAAGATCCAACTAATAATTGGGATGGTTTCCCACAATCATACTTACCTAATGGTAATATTTTTACTAGTTCAAATATTGCAATTGATAAAACTCAAATCATAGTACCTAATCAATTCAATTCTAGTATTTCAACTTATGTATATAATATTCCAGAAATTCAATTAGGTTCAGCTTCGATTCCAAATATAGCAATTGTTATCAAGAATCCAAAATATTCAGAGACAGACCAAAACAATCCAAATACTAATCCCCCAAGCAATGACAATAGTTCAGGTACCAACATTCCTACAACAAATGTAAAAGAACATTCTTCAACAAATAATACACTACCTATTGTACTTGGAGTTATTGGTGGAATCTTATTATTAATTTTATTGGTGATCTTGATTTCTTTCATTGCTAGAAGACAAAGAAGAGATAGTGATTGATATTATTAATTTATAAGAGTTAGCAATATTTTATTTTAAAACATTTAGAACATTAAATTCACTAAATCTAAAGGTTGTTTAAAACTAATTAATAGCATTATTTAATATATAATAAGTTTAGATTTTTGAATCTATAAGATGGTTTTTAAACAAATTAATGTTGATAGTGGTAAATTATAATGAGAAAATTAGTTATTAATCCAACTAATATTAAAAATTTTAGAGGAATTAAAAATTGTTTTCTTGCTTTTAGTGAACATTTTAATTTAATTGAAGGTGAAAATTGTCTGAGAAAAACAAGAAGTGTAGCAATTTTATAAGAAAATCAATTAGAGCTACATGCTAATTGCTACACATAGTAATTTATTTAGATCATAATTTTGTTAGGAAACAAAATTTTGTAGATCAGTACTTGCAATATGTCTTGTGCAATTTCTTATTTGATGAATAACACATTTTTGAATATTTACATCTGGGAATACTACTTTAAATGATTCAAAAATAGCTTTTAGATTATAACAACAAGCTAATAAAATATCTTGTCTACCACGTGATTTAAGTTCATTAAATATATTCAATCATTGTCTATCTGATTCACTTTCAGCTATTCAAAACCCTAATATTTCTTTATATCCATCTATATTTATATCAATTATTATGTATACAGATTTTTCTACATATAAAGATTCTTCTCAACTTTAAATCCAATACCATCAACATATACAATAGGATAATTGAATCTAATGGCCTTAGTTGTCATGTTGCAATTTCAGGTAGTATTCTATTAGTAATTCTTGAGATTGTATCTTTATCAAGATCACAATAAAACATTTGATATAAAGTTTCTTGAATATCTCTAGTAGACATTCCCTTTGAATAAAGAAATAAAATTTGGTCTTCAATTTATTGAATATTTCTTTGATACCTTTTTACAATTTTTGGTTCAAAAGTAGAGTTATGATCTCTTGGTACATTAATAGTCACTTTACCATTTGATGTTACTTCGATGAAATTCTTTTTCATTACTATCTTTCATACTCACTCTTTTATTAATTTTAATTTCTAAAAGTGAATTTCTCCAAAATTATCTACAATCCAATTGAAACATTATGAATTTTACAAATTTATATAATTTTGTTATAGTTATAAGTATAATATTTAAAATGCTTTTACACATTGTGTTGTTTTTATTGCTATTATATTTCAATAATAAAATATTACACATAAGAAAATAAGGAGATAATTAATGAAGTTAAAAAAATTATTACCTTTCCAATTAGGGGGGGGCTTTGACCGTAGCAGCAGCACCTATTATTGGTGTAGCTGTTAGTTGTTCGTCAACACCTGCTACTGATTCTTTTAAAGCAAATAGTGGTGTAGTTGGTGATAGTGGTATAAGTACTACTGGATTTAAAGATGTTGTATCTAAACTAAATCTATCTAATACAACTACATTATCAACATTAACTAATGATTCTCTTAATGATTTATTAAAAGAAACTGATTATAAAGACTTGAAATTAGCTATTCAAGATGGATCAAGTGAAGTTACTGGTACCTTAAAATTAAAAGTAACTGGTACATATAATGGCAAAACTTATAATGATGACATCACTATTAGTAATTTTCTTCATTTAGGAACATCATCTACTTTTACTGTTAGTGATGTTAAGATTAACAAGGAAGAATGATTTGCTAATGGACAACCTTATAGTGGTAGTGAAAATCAATTAGGTTCGCTTAATGAAAATCTTGATAAACAATTAATAACATTTAAATTTAATGGAACTGAAATTGATTTTGCAGAACTAAAAACAATTGCTAATATTCAAAATGCTAATTGAAAATTAAGTGATGATAAAACTAAAGTAGAAAATATTTCATTTGAATTAACTCCAACTAGTAAACAAAAAGAATTTAAAGATGGGACATGAAAAGAAGTTAATAATAATCCTAGTAGTTTAACACAGCAAAACCCAGCACAAGTTAATTTACCTATATTTAAAGATTTAATGCAAATTGTAATTGATGGTCTTAAAATTAAAAAAGAAACTACATCAAAATTCTATCCATCTTATTTTTATGGATTAGTCAAATTTGCTCTTGGTGGAGATAATAATAATGATTCTAATATTAATGAAAATGTATTAGAAGCTGTAATTGAAGGATGTATAGATGATACTGATATTCAAAAATATAATCAATATTCAACTTTACAAGATATTAAACTAGATTTTTCAAAAAGTAAAGATGCTTACAAAGCAGATGATTTTAATGGTACTTTTGATTTTGATATAACACTAACTTATAATGATATAACACTAAATAGAAAATTTAATTCTTCTGATTTTAAGAAAATGGATAGCAGTAAAATTCCTGAAAAAATAACATCTACTATTCAAATTAAAGATAATGAAAGCAATTATTTTATTAAACAATTTGCTAATGCAGAATTTAAACCTAATGAAGACAATCCAAATAATGTAATAAGTCAAATAGAAAAAGTTAAATCCGGAGAGACACTAAGTGATGACGAACAGAGGGATCTTGAAAACAAAACTAATAAAATTAGTAATTCTTTCTTTTCAAATGGAGCAATTTATCCAGTTAGATCAGAAAAAGAACCTGATGAAGATATAAACAGATATATACCTAGATTAAATGAAAATCTTGATTTTAACATGCTAAATAGTCAAAAGGTAACTTTTGGTCGATTTCAAGTAATGGTAAAAGATAAGGGGGTAAGTTTTGATTATGATTCAGGGTTATTTAACTATGATGGAAATGAAGAGAACATTTTTTTAATTAGTTTAATTGAATTAAAAGTTAAAGGTGGTGAAGCAAAAGATGTTAAGTTAGAAAAAGTTGATGATGGTGTAAAGCTATCATTTAAGCGAGACATAAACATTGCTTTTAATAATAAAACTATCACACAAACAACTACTTTTGAAGCAACCATTAAAAACACATTTCCAAAAACCTCAACTAATATATAAAAAATTTTTAAGTTTGACATTACTTATGTACTACATATTTATATGCTAAAAACTTTTGTATAATATAAATATTGATTATTATGTGTGGAATTGTAGGATATATAACTTATAAAAAAGATGCTATTCATAAAGCAATTGAAGTTTTAAAAAAATTAGAATATCGTGGATATGATTCTGCTGGTATTGGTTATTTAGATAATAATAAACAAATTCAAATTAAGAAAGCAAAAGGAAAGATTAATAATCTAGAAAAACAATTAAATTATAAACTTGATTCAAGTTGTGCTATTGCTCACACTAGATGAGCTACCCATGGTATTGTTAATGATATTAATGCACATCCACATTATGGTGAAAATGTTATCTTAGTTCAAAATGGAATTATTGAAAATTATTTAGAACTTAAAAAGACATTAATGGATAAAAATATAAAGTTTTATTCTCAAACTGACACAGAAGTTATAACTAAACTAATTGATTACCAGTATTCTATTTTAAAAGATCCAATTAAAGCAATTAGATCTGCTTGTAAACAAGCTAAGGGTACATATGCTTTATTAATGATGTTTAAACAACAACACAATGTTTTATATGCAGTTTGTGAAAATGCTCCATTAGTAATTGTTCAAAACAATAATGATGGTTTTGTTGTAGCTAGTGATGTAAATTCTATTAATAATTTTGGTACTAATGATTTTTGGTTTTTAAAAGCAAAGGAAATTGTAGTTATTGAACAAAATAAAATCCTATTTTTAGACGAAAAGAATCATGTTTTTAAAAAGAAGACAACAAGAGTTAGCATTGATAAACAAGAAAGTGATAAACAAGGTTTTAAAACCTTTATGCTTAAAGAAATATATGAACAGACTAGTGTTTTATCAAAAGTACTAACTACTTATACTAGTCAAGGTAAGATAAAATTCACTTTTAATAAGGTTTTAAACAACAACTTCTTAAAAAAAATAGATAAGGTTAGGATTATTGGCTGTGGTAGTGCATATAACTCAGGTTTATTAAGTCAAACCTTTTTTAATGAATTAGCTAGCATTAAACTTGAATTAATTATTGCAAGTGAATTTAGATATCAAAAATTTATTAAGGAAAAAAATGTTTTAAATATCATTATTTCACAATCTGGTGAAACTGCTGATACTATAGCTTCTTTAAGGTTATTAAAAAAACAAAAAGAAATAATTGTTGCTATTGTTAATAATGTTAATTCAACTATTGCTAATGAAGCAGATTTTGTTATTAGTATGAATTGTGGTATTGAACAAGCTGTAGCATCTACTAAAGCATATTCATCAACTTCTTTTATTCTCCACTTATTAGCTTTCTATATCGGAAAACTTAAAAATAGCCATCAAATTAATGATGCTTTTTTTATTAAACAAGCTTATAGTAGTATTAATCTTGCTAATAATTTAATTACTAACAATGATATTGAAAAAATTGTTTCGAAAATTTATAAATTTAAAAATATTTTTTTTATTGGTCGAGGTATTAATTATGCAATATGCACAGAAGCCTCATTAAAGTTAAAAGAGCTTAGTTATTTAAATGCTAATGCTTATCCAGCTGGTGAATTAAAACATGGACCAATTTCATTAATTGATCACAAAAGCTTATCAATTGCCATTGTGGCTAATGATAATCAAATAATTAATGAAAAGACATTATCTAATATTAAGGAAATTGAAACCCGTAATGGTAATATTTTATTATTAGCAAGTGAAAATTACAAAAAGTACTTAAATAAAGGTAATATGTTTATTAATAATTTTGCTTCTGATAACCTTTTTAGTTACATCCCATCAATTTATATCATTCAATTAATCGCTTATTATACTGCTCTAAAATTAGGTAATGATGTTGATTGTCCAAGAAACTTGGCAAAATCAGTTACTGTTGAATAGTTTTTTTATTGATGGTGAAAATTTGATTTAAATATATATAATTAAAAAGATTAATTTATTATGAATGCTAGTTTTGAAAAAATCAGGAAAAATATTGCTCAACTAATATATATCAAACATTTTGCTAGAAAGAACTCTGTATATTCTGTAATTAATGTTTTTTATAATATTTTTATTATTGCTATCTCCTTAACTGGTATTATCCCCTTTGTTTTTCATCTTATATATCCAAATTTTAATGATCATAATGTATTAAATGGTTATTATATTTCAGTTATAATTTTTTGCATCATATATATTTTTGATTTCTTATTAAGACTTCTAACCTTAGATATTTATTACGAAACATCTTATAAAAAAGCCCTGAAGAAACAGCTTTTTAGTTATTATTCAAATTATCAATTCCTATCTAGTATAACTTGTTTGATATTGATCATTGTTTTTAGCAAACAAGATAATGGATTGATTATTTTTAGCAATAATGGTACTTTCACTAATGATATGGCAATGATTGTTTTTGCAATTTTATTCCTTTTGAATTTCATGGCAATCTTTTTCCGTTTATTTATTTTTCATACAAATTCAGAAAATTTAAATACATTAAAAAGGATTTTATACTCAAAAAGGAAATCTATAATAATTACTTTTATTGTTATGATTGTGTCATGACTAATCTTTTCTTATCTAGTTTTTATGGTAGAAAGAGATTCAAATTCAAATATCAATAATATGCCAGATGCAATGTATTTTACATTTATCTCAATGACTACAGTTGGATTAGGTGATATCACTCCTATAACTACATCTGGTAAAATATTTTCAGTTGTTATTGCTATTTTTGGTGCTTGCTTTTATGCCTATGTTGGTAGTATTTTTGTAAACATATATATTGAATACATCAATAAAATTAAACAAATTAGATATGAAATTAAAAATCAAAGGGAAAAAGAAAATGATAACAAAAAAATGTTAGCCGAAATTAATGATATTGTTTTAAAAAACCTTTATTTAAGTGGTTTAATTAATAAGAGTAAGTATAATAAACTATTAAAATTACACCAACAAGAAAAAAAGAAAGAACAAATTAACTATTCCTTAACTGATTTTAATTTTGATAAAAAATTACAAAAAATTTTTTTAGATAATCATGAATTAGGTTTAAAGATCATTAATAAGGAATCTATTAAAGAGGCACGTACAAAGAGTTGATTGATTCATCATGATGAATCTAAATCGCCAATAGTCTTATATAAAATGCCATCTAAATTTATTCAACGAATTAAAGAAAGTCAACAAATGCCTGTTATTTTTACATCAAATTTTATCAATGAGAACATTAATAAAGTATTAGTTTTTAATAAAAAATCACTTAAAGCATGTGTTTTAGAACTTAATTTATATGCATCTTTGACATTTGAAAAGGAAAATGCTTGAGCTGAATTTGGTAGTTTTACAAATATGTCTAAAAATAAATTTGATGCTATTTTTAAGAAATCAGAAAGTATTAATGTACTTTTAATCAAAAATTTTATAATTTATGACAAAATAAAACCATTAGAAAGTTTTGGTATTAACACAAATATTAAGATAAATTCTATTTATTATTTGAAATAATAAATGTATTTAAAAAATAAAACATTCATAAAATTAATAAAAAAACATATGTTTTTATAATATAATGAATTGTTGAGTAAAATATTAAGTAGGAGAACAAAATGGCTACTAAAAAATTATCACGAAGTGAAATTTTAAGATTAATTAAGGAAGAAGAGAAAAAAATTGAGATTGCAAAGGATAGAAAAGATTCATTTCAATTAGTAAAGGAATCAAAACCTAGCAAACCAAAAACTAGAAAAAGTGCTGTTAAAAGTAGTTCATCAAGCAACAAAACAAGAAAAACATCAGTTTCTAGTAAGAAAGAAAATGTCCCACCAAGCATACCACCTGTTTATGTTTTTAATAAGGATAAGGATAATAAAGCACCAATTAAAACTATGCCAATCCCACCTAAGTTTGAAAATAAAGTTGAAAAGGTTAGTGCACAAAAGGAAGAAGTAGTTGCAAGCACAAATAGTAATAATGAAAATAAAGTATCTAAAAAAGGACAACTAATTTTTGCTATTACTAGTATAGTTGTCGGTCTTTTGTTAATTGCTGTAATTGTAATTATTATCCTTGGTATTAGTTCAGGTTGAAAATTTAAATTTTAGTAATGGTTGATTAATAATCATTTATAATAAGTAGATTTTTCATGAGTTCAAAAACAAAAAAAACAAATAATGAAATAATAAATATTGGAAAAGATCTTTCTGAATTAAAACAAGAACGAGAATCTTTAAGAGATTATTATCAGGTCTTAAAGGAAAGACGAGAAAGAATAATTGCTTTAAAAAAGATTAAAGATAATCACAAGCGACGAGTTGCCATTAAACAAGAAAATGAAGTTCTTGAAAATGTACCATTGCTTTTCCAAAAAGGTGAATTTAAGGGTAAAACAAGTAATCTATTAGTTAAATCAAAATTAATGGAAGAAGATGATCAAAAACAATTAAGGCACAAAATCGATAGAACCTTAAATCAAAGTGATCGTCCTATCAATGTCAATGACTATGCCGGTAAACCATTAGAAGTAAAAGATGTTTCTTCTCGTAAATACGAAACAATTGTCGAACAATTAAATTCAAGAAGAGAAAATTTAACTCAAACTGTCCCTGATATTGTTGAACCAAAAATTGATTTATCGTCAAATAAAAATGTTCCTCCTCCACCACCTGTTTTGGTTAATAAAAATCTTGCAAACGCTCCTGCTATTACTCAAAAACAGGTAATTAATACTAATAATCAAACACAACCACAAATAGTACAACCGCAAGATGTAAATTCAACTAATATTATTCAACCTGAATCTGCATTAATATTAGATCCATATGAAAAGCAAGAATCAAAGTGAGAAATTAGAGAAAATATTCATAAATTGATGCCAAAATATTCTCCATTGTTTGTAACAATGATTGTAATCTTACTAATTTTACTTATATTATTGTTATTATTATTACTTATTTGGGGATTTGCTAGTGATTGAAGTTTTGGTGATCCAAAAGATTTATTTAATGATATTAAAAACTTTTTTCAATTTTAATTTATAGGAGATTTTATGGCTCTAGCATTAGGACTAGCTCTAGGTTTAGGTATCCCATTTTCACTAATTATTGGTGCAGCAATTGGTTATTATATTGCTACTAAAATTTTTAAAAGACAACTAAAAAAGAATCCTCCTATTAGTAAGGATACAATTAGAATGATTTATCGACAAGTTGGTAGACAACCATCTGAAAAGCAAGTTAATGAAATATACAACCGAGTTGTGAAAAAATCAGATTAATGGCTTTTATCAAATCAGCATCAACTTTTTGTGATTTAATAATAGATAATATTCCAGAGGTTTGTTTAATTGGTCGTTCAAATGTAGGAAAATCTTCAATTGTTAATGCTATATGTAAACAAGCAATTGCTAAGGTTTCATCTAAACCTGGTTATACCCAATTAATAAATTATTATGATTGTGAAAAATTTAGATTAGTTGATTTACCAGGTTATGGATATGCTAACGTTAGTAAATCAAAACAAAATTTTTTAGTAAATTTGGTCGAAATGTATTTGCAAAAAGCAAAGAATTTAAAAGCTATATTTCAAGTGTGTGATATTAATGTTATTACTGATTTAGATCGTCAAATGGCTGCTTTTTTTCAAAAACAACAAATCAATCATTATATTGTTTTAAATAAAGTAGATAAGCAAAGTGGTAATTATAAAAATCAAATTCATAAAATTTTAAATTTTTTTTCAGTTGAAGAAAGTAAAATTATTATTATTAGTGCTATTAAAAAAACAAATATAGATTTTTTAGTTAATAAGATGATTGAAGCAAGCAGATTAAAAGGTTAGTATGATTAAAAGTTTAGAAAAAAAATATAATCATCAAAATATTGAGAAAGATAAGTACAAATTTTGAATTTCGAAAAATCTTTTTAAACCTAACCAAAACGGAAAACCTTTTTGTATCATTTTACCACCACCAAATGTTACTGGTATTTTACATCTAGGTCATGCTTGAGATGCAGCAATTCAAGACACTATAATTAGATATAAAAAAATATTAGGTTATAAAACATTATGAATTCCTGGTTTTGATCATGCTGGAATTGCTACCCAAACAAAATATGAAGAATATTTAAGAAAAAATAATTTACCACCACGAACAAAAACAAAACGTCAAAATTTTATTAATGATATTAATGTATGAAAAGATAAGAATGCTGACTTTATTAAACAACAATGGGCCGCATTAGGTCTATCATTAGAATATAATTATTTAAAATTCACTCTAGATAAACAAGCTAATAGTATAGTTAATAAAGTTTTTATTGAGTTATATAATAATAATTTAATTTATAAAGGTTTAAAATTAGTTAATTGGGATGTTAAACTACAAACAGCTATTAGTGATATTGAGGTAATACATTCTAGTAAAAAAGTTCCTCTATATTATTTAAAATACTATTTCACAAAAAAGAATAAAAAATATATTGAAGTAGCTACAATTAGACCAGAAACTATGTTTGGTGATGTTTGCATTTTTGTAAATCCTAATGATAAAAGATATAAAAAATATATTGGTGAAACTGTCATCAACCCTATTAATGGTCAAGAGTTAAAAATCATTGCAGATAAATATATTAAAATAGATTTTGGTTCAGGTGCTATGAAATGTACACCAGCTCATGACTTTAATGATTATGAATTAGCTAATAAACATAATTTGAAAAAAATTAATATTATGAATCCTGATGGTACTATGAATGAGTTATGTAATGAGTATCAAGGATTAGATCGATTAGAATGTCGTAAAAAAGTAATTGAAAAATTGAAACAAAAAGGTTTTATAGCTAAAATTGATGAAAATTACGAAACACAGGTTGGACATAGTGAAAGAACTGGAGAAATTGTAGAGCCTTATCTTTCAAAACAATGGTTTATGAAAATGAAACCATTAGCAAAAAAAGTTATTTCTAACCAGAAAAAACATAATAATGGTGCTACTAGTTTTTTACCTAAAAGGTTTGAAAAAACCCTTTTAACTTGATTAGAAAATATTGATGATTGATGTATAAGTCGTCAATTATGATGAGGACATCAAATTCCAGTTTGATATCATAAAGTGACTAATCAAATTTTTGTTGGTGAAAAATCTCAATTACCAGAAAAATCTTCAAATTGAATTCAAGATGAAGATGTACTTGATACTTGATTTTCTTCAGGTCTATGACCATTAATCTGTTTAGAATGAAACAGTAAATCTAAATTATTTGATGACTTCTTTCCTACAAGCATTTTAATTACTGGCTATGATATTATCTTTTTTTGAGTATCAAGGATGATGATGTTATCTACATATTTTGTTAATAAATCACCATTTAAAAATGTATATATTCATGGATTAATTAGAGATAATCAAGGTCGAAAAATGTCTAAGTCATTAGGTAATGGGATAGAACCAAATGAAATTATTAAACAATATGGTGCAGACACATTAAGATTGTTTTTAACCTCAACTTCTACAATGGGTGAAGATCTAAATTTTTCAATTGAAAAAATCAAAAATAATTGAAATTTTTTAAATAAATTGTGAAATTCAGCACGTTTTGTTTTTAGCCATGTTAATCAAGATATTAAGTATAAATTACACATTCAAAAATTACCAAAGATCTGTATTTGAATTTTAAATAAAATGAATAAAGTAATTGAAAAAGTAAATAAAAATATGGATGAATATAATTTTGTTATTTCTACAAAATACTTATATGATTTTATTTGAAATGATTTTTGTAATATTTTTTTGGAATTTGCTAAAGTTTTAATTCATAATAAACAACATGCAAATGATGTAATTGCAACAATGCTTTTAGTACTTAAAAATATTTTAATAATGTTACATCCCCAATGTCCTTTTATTACAGAAGAAATTTATCAATTATTTCCAGATAAAAAAATATCAATATTGAAAGAAAAATGACCAAGTAAAATTAATAATTTACCTAGAGAAAATCAAGCTGAAAACTTGATTGCAATTATTAATTGTATTCGTAGAAATAGACTTGAAAATAATATTCCTAATAGTCAAAAATTATTAATCAATATTTTAACTAAAAATTCTATTAAATCATTAGATAGTGCAAAAGCATTTTTTAATGAATATTTAATCATTGTAAATTGTGAAATTACTAGTATTACTAATGTATCAATAATTGGTAGTAAAATTACTGAAGTAATCAAGAATTTTACAATCGAAATCCCTTTCAAAAAAAATAAAACAAAAGAAATAGAAAAAATTAATTTTTTAATAAATAAATTAAATCAAGAAATTGAACGTTCTCATTCAATTTTGAAAAACAATAATTTTATTACTAAAGCACCAAAGCATAAAGTTGATCAAGAAAAAGCAAAATTAAAATTATATGAAGAACAATTAAAAAATGCTAATGATTCATTAGATAATTTAATGATGGAAGATGATCATAATGAAGATCATTAAACTGATACCTCAAGGATTTTGTTATGGAGTTACTTATGCTTACAACCAAACTAAAAAAATTATTCAAGAAAATCCAAATAAAAAAATATATATGTTAGGTTGGTTAGTGCATAATCAATTGGTAGTTGAAGAATTTAAACAATTAGGTTTAATTATTTTAGATGATAAGGAAAAAACAAGATACGAATTAATAAATTCATTAACTGAGAATGTTAAAAATAATATTTTATTATTATCAGCTCATGGAACAGATAATAATACAATTGCACTAGCAAAACAAAAAGGTTTTGAAATTTATGATTTAACTTGTAAATATGTTTATAAAACTCATCATGTTATTCATGAAAAAATTAATGATGGATTCAATATTATTTTTGTTGGTAAAAAGTTACACCCTGAAACCTTAGCAATTAAATCGATATCTCCAAATATTAAGATAATTGAATCTGCAACTGATATTAAGGATTTAACATTTAAACAAGGTGAAAAAATATTTTGTACCAACCAAACAACATTAGGGATAAATTATCTAGAAAATATTTTTAAAGAATTAATTGTAAAATATCCCAATATTCAATTTCAAAATGATATTTGTGATGCCACTAGTCAACGTCAATTAGCTGTTATAAATATGGATAAAGATATTGATATTTGTATTATTGTTGGCGATAAAAGATCAAGTAATTGTAATGAATTATTAAAGATTGCTAATAAAAAGGTTACTAGTTATTTAGTTTCAAAAATTGAAGATATCAATCCACTATGATTTAAAAACAAAAAAAAGTGTGCAGTAACTGCAGGTGCTTCTACACCCAGTTATTTAATTGAAAAGATCATTATTTTTTTAAGTAATGAAATTAAATAAACATATTTTATTTTTTAAAAATTATTGATAAAATTTATTTAATTTTAATTATGAAAAAAAACAAACATCCAATTTTAATATTAGTGTCAGGACCATCTGGTTCAGGTAAAACAACACTAAGTCAAAGAATTGCTAATAGTGTACCTAATAATGTTAATGTTGTAGTTATTTCTCAAGATGATTTCTATAATGAAAAGAAAATGATACCAAAATTAAATGGTATTTTTAATTATGATCATCCAGATGCATTTAATTGAAAACTAATTAAAAAAACATTAAATGATTTATTAAATACTAATAAAAAGGTAACAATATATAAATATGATTTTAATATTAGCAAAACAACAAGTGAAGTTTCAGTTACAGCTCAAGATGTTGATTTAATAATTTTTGAAGGTTTATTCACTCTATATGATAAACAAATAAGAGAACTTGCTGATTTAACAGTTTTTGTTGAAACTGAATTAGATGAATGTTTTATTCGGAGAATATTAAGAGATATTCATGAACGCGGAAGGAATATTGATAATGTAATTGTTAAATGAAGAAGTATTGTTAAACCAATGTATAAATTTTACATTGAGCCTCTTAAATTTGATGTTGATATTATAATTCCATGAGATGAAACAAAAGAAAATTCAATTAGCCTTCTTACAAATTGAATTACAACTAATGCGATTAAAAAAAATAGGAAATAAAATGAAAGTTAAAGATTTTAATTTACTACATGCAAAAACAAAAATAGAACAAACAGCTTCATTCAGAATAGCTTGTTTAAAGAAAATGAAGCATAATATTTTGTTATATGAAGAAGCAATTAAAAAAGCTTTATTAAAGGATCTAAATAAAAGTTTTAAGGAAACATATTTATGTGAGATTAATGAAGTATTAGAAGAAATTGATTATCATATTAAACATTTAAAAAAGTGAGTAAAACCAAGGAAAGTAAAATCAACATATCAAACCTTTAATTGTAAATCATTTATTCATTCTATTCCTCGAGGAAAAGTATTGCTGATTGTTCCGTTTAATTATCCATTTAATTTATGCTTTATGCCATTAATTGGGATTATCAGTGCAGGTAATCAAGCTATTATTAAGATGTCATCTTCAACCCCAAACATTAATAAAGTGATTAAACAAATTATTAAAGCAACTTTTAGTATTCATCATATAGGTTTTATTGATCAAAATATGATTAAGAATTATGATGAATTATTTGATTATGAACCTGATTTTGTTTTCTTTACTGGAAGTAGTGTTGTAGGAGCTCAAATTGCTAAAAAATGTGTTGAAAATAAAATTAATTATATTACTGAATTAGGTGGACAATCACCATGTTTAGTACTACATGAGACCAATAACATTTATCAAAGAATTGTTTGAGCAAAATTTCTAAATGCCGGCCAAACTTGCATAACTCTTAACCATATACTTTATAATAATGATATTAAAACTTTTGAAACTAATTTAATTAATGAAATTAAAAAACAATATCCAGATCCAATTAAAAATAAAAATATTCCTAAAATTATTAATCAAAAAAACTTTGATCGCTTAGTTAATATTTTAAAACAGCAGCACAACAATATTATTTATGGTGGTAAATATGATAAAAAAACACTAATTATTGAACCAACTGTTATTAGAGCTAAGAGCTTAAGTGACATTAAGCAATATGGTGAAATTTTTGGACCAATCATTTTTATATATGAAAAACATGGAACTAACTTAATAGATTATACTAATGATGCTAATTTTATTGATAATAGTCCATTAGCTGCATACTTGTATTCACAAAATAAATCTGATTTTAATAACTTTTTTAACAATATTAATGCTGGTGGATATTGTATCAATGATGCTATAACTCATATTTTAAACCACCACTTACCATTTGGCGGTGTTAAAAATAGTGGCTTTGGTAGCTACCATGGTAAGTTTAGTTTTGATTCACTTTCATATAAAAAACCAGTAGTTATTAATAAATCCAAAAAGGACTTTAATATTAAATTTATAAATAATGATATTCAATTAAATAGGATTAAAAGATATTTGAAAATAATTAAATGTTTTATTAAATAATTTTATTTATTTTTTTATATATTTAAATTTATTTTTAATAAGCTAGAAAAATTTGACAAAAAAAATTTAAAACAAATAAAAAGGGAGGTAAATTTAAATCAACATATGAACTAAAGCATTTATATTAATTAAAAAGGTTAAAATGCTAATATATAATATATTGTATAGTTCAAGTTTTTCTAGACAATCTACATTTATGGATATTTTAAGTATTATTAATAAAAAGAAACAGAAGCGAGAATTAACTGAACAAGAAATTGATTTTTTTGTTTATGAATATACTATTAATAAGACAATTAAAGACTATCAAGCTAGCAGTTTATTAACAGCTATGAATATAAATGGATTATCAAATAATGAAACATATTATCTTACAAAATCCTTTATCAATTACTCCTCTAAGTTTGAATTTGATAAAAATAATGAAGTTTTAATAGATAAACATAGTTCTGGTGGAATAGGTGATAAAGTATCAATTATAATAATTCCAATTTTATTAGCACTTGGTTATAAAATAGCAAAAATTTCTGGTAGAGGTTTAGGTTTTACTGGCGGAACAATTGATAAATTAGATTCTATAAAAACTAAAACTAATTTTTCCTTTAATAAAGCCAATAAAATTTTTAAGAAAATAGGATCAATATTGATGCAGCAAACTGACGATTTAGTCCCATCAGATAAACTTATTTATGCATTAAGGGATGTAACAGCAAATGTTGACTCTCCTGGTTTAATTGTATCTAGCATTTTATCAAAAAAGTTTGTTGTTAATAGTGATTATATTTTTATTGATTTGAAAGTTGGAAGTGGAGCATTAGCAAATGATTTAAAAAAAGCAAACGAATTAGCTAAGCGCATGATAAACGTTGCAAATCTAATGAATAGAAAAATATGTATAACATTAACTAATATGAATGAACCACTAGGACATTTTGTTGGTAATTTTTTAGAAATTAAGGAATCTATTAATTTTTTATTAAATATTAATGTTAGTAATGATCTAAAGGAAATTATCTATGAATTTGTTATTAAAATTTTATTACTAACAAAAAAAGCAAAGAATCAATCAGAAGCTATTAAAAAAATTGATAGTGTTATAAACAATAAAATAGCATATGAATTATTTTTAAAATGATTAAAAGAACAAAAAGCCAGTTTAAAACAATTAAAAAAATATCAACAGATTAAAAGTAAATATATTTTAAACGTGAATTCAAATAAAACAGGATATTTAGAGTTTATTAGTGCTAGTGAAATAGGTTTAATTTCATTAGAATTAGGTGCAGGTCGGAAAACAAAAAATTCTAAAATTGATTTTTGAGCAGGAATTGAAATCTTGAAAAAGAACAATAATTTAGTTAAAAAAGGGGGAACTATTGCAAAGTTATATAGCTCAAAACCAATAGATGAAAAGCTCATTATGCGCTATTTAAATAATCTAAAATTTAATAAAAAGGCTAAAAACTACAAAAGTATCATAATTAATTCATTAACTAACATGTAAATAATATATAATTTATCAATCAAGATATATAAAATAAAATGAAATTTTCAAGAGGTGAAAAATGAAAATATGATCATTTAAATTTAAAAGAAGCAAAAAAAATAATCCAACTATAGCAGATTTTTTAGATGATAAGACTAGGAGATTAGAAAGAGCAAAAACTAATAGTTATGATTATCCTAATCATTCAAATAAAGATAATGTTTCTATATCAAAAGGTCAAAATAAAACTAAACATAACACAAAAAAAACATCAACTAAAAAAACAACTAATAATAAATCTAATAATGAGATTGTAAAAAAACAAGCAACTACAAAGACATTAAATAAGTTAACTAAAACAACCAAAACAACTCCTACTAAATCTATACAAAAGTCTGGGAAACCAAAAAAAGAAGTTGTTAATAAAAATGTAAAGCAAAAAAAGGTAGCATCTCCATCAAAAACTAAACAAGTAGTTAAAAAAGAAAATACAAAAAAAATAGAAAAAGTAAAAGAACCAATTAAAAAAAGTATTTCAAAAGAACAATCAAGTAAAAAAATTAATCGAGTTCAACTTAAATTAACCTCTTCAAAAAATAAAAAAATTGAATATGATGCAGATATTTTAGATAAAGATGTTAAGGTTTCTAAATCTGAAAAAAGAAGTAAAGACTCTCTAGAAAATGTTAATATTCCTAAATTATCTTTTAATGAAAGTGTTGATATATTAGAAAATAGAATCGATCCATTAGAAATTGGTTTATTAGATTCATCTACTAGAAACACTTCAAAGAATTTCTTATTAACTCCAAATCAAATTCTTGAAAAATTAATTAGAGATTCAAAAAATAGAAAAGGTCATTTACAAAATATTTTAGAATACTCAAAAGTTGAATTTGCTTTTTGTAATATTGATTTGGAAGATGAGCAATTAGAAGAAGTTTACAATTCATTAACATCAGCTGGTATTCAATTAGTTGATGAATTGCCAAAAAAGAAAGTTACTGACTCTAAAAAAACTGTCCAATTTTCAGAAGATGATTTAGAGGTTTATGAATCTACATCCTCATCTACTTTAAATGAAAAGGTTGATGATGGTGTAAAATCATTCCTTTCAACTCTAGGTGCTTCTAAAATGCTTAAAGCAGATGAAGAAATTAAAATTGCTAAATTATTAGAATCAAAAGATGCTGACATTAGAAGAAATGCTAAAAATCAACTACTTACATCAAATTTAAGATTAGTAACATCGATTGCTAAAAAATATTTAAATCGTGGCTTAGCAATTGAAGATTTAATACAAGAGGGTTCAATAGGTTTAATGAAAGCTATTGATAAATTTGAATGAAGTCATGGTAATAAGTTCTCAACTTATGCAACTTGATGAATAAGACAAGCAATTACAAGAGCAATTGCTGATCAAGCAAGAACTATTCGAATTCCTGTTCATATGGTTGAAACTATTAATAAATTAGTAAAAGCAGAAAGGATGCTAACACAAGAATTAGGACGAGATCCTACTGTTGATGAACTAAGTGAAAGAATGGGTGGTGTTGCAGCTGGATTTTCACCTAAAAAAATTATTGATATTAAGAAAATTAATTCTGAACCCATTTCATTTGATCGACCAATTAACCATGATGAAGAATCTAAATTTATTGATTTTGTTCAAGATAATGATATTATGACACCAGAACAATATACCAATAAACAACAAATAATGGAACATATTGATGAAATTTTCAAAAAAGTTCTAACTAGTAAAGAAGAAGATATTATTCGTCGTCGTTATGGTTTAGAACCATATTCAAGACCTATGACATTAGAAGAAGTAGGAAAGGCGCATAATTTTACAAGAGAACGAGCAAGACAAGTTGAAGCAAAAGCAATAAGAAAATTAAAACATCCATCTAAATCATCAAAACTTAAAGCTTTTTTAATTAATGAAAATAAGAATTAATGCAATTGCGAGTTTAATTAATAAATCTAATATTGTGATCGATGTTGGTAGTGACCACTGTTATTTAGCAATTGAATTGCTCAATAACAATCAATGTCAACATGTTATTAATATTGAAAAAAATGCTCAACCATTATATTCTGGAATACAAAATTTAACAAAAAAACAATTAATAGACAAAACAACTAATATTTTAAATAATGGTCTACAAAATTTAGATTTAAAACAAATTAATAATCAAGTGGATTACATTGTTATTGCTGGAATGGGTTCTAATAATATTATTAATATTCTTTCAAACAATAATAACATTAGTTTTAAATATCTTGTTTTGCAATCTAACAATAATTTATATCGATTAAGAAGTTTTTTAAAGAAACAAAAACTTAAAATTATTAAGGAATTATATGTTTGTGAAAATAAAATAATTTATCCAATTTTACTAATTAAAAAAGTAAATTTTCCTATTTTTTACTCTAATGAAGATTTATACTTTGGCAAAAAGAAAAATATTTCTAATAAAAATGAATATTTATTTTTTTTAGCTAATAGGTTAAAATATTTAAGATTACAAAAAGCAAATCATTATAAAGTTAGTGAACTTTTAAGTTATGAAATAAGACTTTTAGAAAAAAGGATCAATTTTTATGAATGCTAAAGAAATATATAGTTATCTAGATAAAGTTTTTAAGTTCAACAATCAAGAAGAATGAGATAATTCAATTGCTCATTTTCATAATTTTCATCCTGTTAGAAAAATCTTAATTTGCCTAGATATTAATGAAAATATTTATCAAATTTCCAAAAAAAATGAGGTTGATTTAGTTATTTCTCATCACCCGCTTTTTACAGAACCACCATCATCAAAAAACTTTCATACTAGAAAGTTATTGGGTAAATTTAAAAATAATAACATTAGTTTAATTTTTTTACATACCCCTTTTGATAAATCTATTTATGGAATGAATACAAAATTAGCATCAAAATTAAATCTTTTTGATATTAATGTGGCTAAAGATAATATGACTATTATTGGTAAAACAAGAAAATGTAAATTATATAAATTTGCTAAAATTGCAAAAAGTAGTTTAGAAAGTGATTTTGCTTCTTATCTATCAAGATATAAAAATATTGATGTAGAGAAAGTAGCAATTTGTGGTGGTAGTGCTGCTAGTAATATGTATGATTTAATTGATGAAGATTTTGATGTTTTTATAACATGTGATTTAAAACATCATGCTTGAATTGATAGTGTTGATCTAAATATTCCAATTATTAATTTAAATCATAATATTGAAAATATTTTTATTGATGAAGTCGCTACAAGATTGAGAGAGTTTTTAGTAAATGTAGATATTATTAAAGCAAAATCATCATTACATATAGTTTATTTATAAATTTTAATTTAATTTAATGTATAATTTTAAAGTTTAATTTAGTTTGAATAGTTAAAATAAGAATAGGAAAAAAACAATGGGTAGAAGAAGAAAAAAAGTTAGAGAACATAAAAAGCAAGTTCAATTAGATAAAAGAATTAAAAATATTAAACGTAAAGCTAAAAAAGCAAATAAAAAAAATGCTAAAAAATCTTAGTGTTTTTTTATTTAAATATAAGTACAATAATTATGAATATAAAAAATTACGATGTTAAAACCCTATGATTTGGGGTTTTTTCATTTATATTTGATTTTTGTATTAATCAAAGGATTATTTTTTAAACCAATTGCTACTTAATAAGATTTTTTTTGATAATAATATTTTAATGAATGTTCAATAAAAATATTATTTAAAGAGACTTTTTATCTCTATAAAAATTAAAAAGTGCTCTACCATTGTTATAATGGTGTGCACTTAATAATTTAGTTTGGATAAACACTTAAAAATCTTAGTGTTTTTATATTAAATTAATTTTTTATTAATTAAATGTTTTTAGCATTTTTCTTTAAGTAGTCTGCTACACCTTTACTAGTTGGTTTCATAGCATCTTGACCCTTTTTTCAATTTGCTGGACAAACTTCTCCATGCTCATTAACAAAATTAATTGCGTCACAAAGTCTTAGTGTTTCATTAACATTTCTACCAAGTGGCAAATCGTTAATAGTAGCATGTCTAATATTTTTGTCTTTATCAATAATAAATGTTGCTCTTAAAGTAATAGCATCATCAAATAAAACATCATAAGCTGTAGCTATTTCTTTTTTAATATCAGCTAAAATCGGGAAATCGATTTTACCAATACCACCATTTGCAACTTCAGTGTTTTTTCAAGCCAAGTGAACCATTTCACTATCACATGAAACACCTGCTAAGTTATAACCCCTATTTTGAAATTCTTTTAATCTATTATTAAAAGCAATAATTTCAGTTGGACAAACAAAAGTAAAATCTTTAGGTCAGAAAAATAAAATTAATCCATTTTTACCAATAAGATCTTTTATACTCACAGATTTTATAGAGTTATTAGCCATTACAGCATCTACTTTAAAATCAATTGCTTTATTAGTTACTAACATATTTTCTCCTTTCTATATATTTTATTTTAATTATTTTTTTATAAATATCAAATCAATTATAATTATTGCTGTAAAATATATGATATATTTAAGGAGTAATATGATTGATAAATTAACAATTGCTGCTAAAGAAACAATTCGTAATAACAAAAAAGGTAGTGGAATTGAATTTACAGACCTTTGAAAAAATGTAGCAAAAAAATGTAATCTTAAACCTGATTCTGAGACTATTAGTGATTTTTATCAAGAATTAATTGAAAATCAAGATTTTGTAAAAATTGATAACAAGCGTTGAACATTAAGAGAATTAATTTCTTGTGATCAATTTAATAAAATATCAAAATCTTTATTCACATCTTCCTTAGATGATGTTGAAGAAGAAGGATCAAAAGAATTTATGTCAGAATATGAAAAAATTGAGGCTAAACATAAATTTAGAAATTCTGATACTAGTTCATTAGAAGTTGATGAATATGAAGTTGAACAACTTAATGATGAAGATTTTGATGAAGAAGAAGATAATGACGATGACAAAGAATAAGAATAATTTAGCAAATTTAAAAAAAATGCTAAAAGTTGCACAAACTTTTAACTATGCTATTCCTCAAATTAATGCTAATAATTTAGAATGAATTATGGCAATCTTAGAAGCTGCAAATGAATCTAATTCTCCTGTTATCATTGGTATTTCTGAAGGTGCAGCCAAATATATGTGAGGATATAAAAATGTTGTAGATATGGTTAGCAACATGATTAAGTTTAAAAATATTACTATCCCTGTTGCTTTACATTTGGACCATGGAACTCTAAATGGATGTATTGCAGCATTAGAAGCAGGATTTAGTTCAGTAATGTACGATGGTAGTTCATTACCAATAAAAGAAAATATGGCTAATACTCAAAGAATAGTTAAATTAGCTAAAAAATATAATGCTTCTGTTGAAGCAGAAGTTGGTGGAATTGGTGGTAATGAAGATGGTGTTACTTCATTAGGTGAGTTTGCTAATGTGGGTGATTGTATGGATATGGCTACATTAGACATTGATGCTTTAGCTGTAGCAATTGGTTCCATACATGGTATTTATCCAAAAGAATGAAAATCACTTGATTTTAATCTATTAACACAAATATCTGAATTAGTTAATAAACCATTAGTTTTACATGGTGGTACAGGTATTCCAAAAGATCAAATTAAAAGAGCAATTGCAAATGGTATCAACAAGATTAATGTTAATACTGAATGTCAATTAGCTTTTGCATATGCTACTAGAAAATACATTATGGACAAAAAAGATTTAGACGTTTCTAAAAAAGGATATGATCCTAGAAAATTATTAAAACCTGGTCAAGAGGCTATTAAAATAGTTTGTATTGAAAAATTTAAAGAATTTGGTTCTTTTGGAACATTTAAGGATTAATAATATATGAATTTATCAACAGGAATTATTGGCTTACCAAATGTTGGAAAGTCAACACTTTTTAATGCGATTACTAATTCAAAAGTAGAAGCAGCAAATTATCCATTTGCAACCATTGAACCCAATGTCGGAATAGTAAATTTACCAGATTCTAGAATTGATAAATTAGTAGATTTGGTTCGTCCTGAAAATGTAGTAAAATCAATTGTTAAGTTTGTAGACATTGCTGGATTAGTTAAAGGTGCTAGTAATGGTGAGGGATTAGGAAATAAATTTTTACAAAATATTCGAGATGTTAATGCTATTGTTCATGTTGTAAGATGTTTTGAAGATAATGATGTTGTTCATGTTAATGAAACAGTTGATCCTGTTCGTGATGTTGAAATCATTAATTTAGAATTGATATTATCAGATTTAGAAATTGTCAATAATAGAATCGGTAGAATTCAAAAAGTGGTTGTTGCTAATAAAGATAAAATGGCTAAATTTGAATATAATGTTTTAATGAAAATAAAAGCAACATTAGAAAAAGGAAAATTAGCTCTTGAATGTGATTTAACTAGTGAGGAATTGGATGCAATTAAACATTTTAATTTAATTACCATGAAGCCATATATGTTTGTGGCTAATATTAGTGAACATGAAATCACTAATCCTAATATCAATAAGCATTTTTTAAAATTAAAGGAATATGCTAATAATAAAAAAATTAATATTATTCCTATTAGTGCAAAGATTGAAGCTGAAATTGCTAATTTAAACAAAGAAGAACAACTTGTTTTTTTGAGTGAAATTGGTATTAATGAACCAGGTCTAAATATTTTAATCAAGGCAACCTTTAGTTTGTTAGAACTTTGTACATTTTTTACTGTTGGAAAAAAGGAAATTCGTTCATGAATTTTTAAGAAAAATAGTTTAGCTCCTGATTGTGCAGAAATTATTCATAGTGATTTTAAAAAAGGTTTTATTAAAGTGGAAATTATCAAATATAATGATTTTGTACATTATGGTAGTGAATTGGCTGTCAAAGAAGCTGGTAAATTAAATATTGAAGGGAAAAATTATCAAGTTCAAGATGGTGATATTTGCAACTTTAAGTTTAATGTTTAAGTTAAGGATAAAAAATGGCAAAATTTAGAGCTCTTACCTTACCACATGGTTGAATTGAAGTTATCTGTGGACCAATGTTTGCAGGTAAATCAGATGAGTTAATTAGAAAGTTAAATCGCTTGATTTATGCAGATGTTGAATATGTTATTTTCAAACCACTAGTTGATTCTCGGAGTGATAATGAAATTAAATCACGTTCTGGATTAGCTAAACATGCTGTTAATATTTCTAATTCTTATGAAATCTTAAATTACTTAATGGAATCAAACAAACGATATAAAGTAGTAGCAATTGATGAAGCTCAATTTTTTGATCAAAACTTAGTTGATGTTTGTTATACATTAGCAAATAATGGGTATGTTGTTTTAGTTGCTGGACTAGATCGTGATTTCAGAGGTGAACCTTTTGGTCCAATTCCTGCTTTACTAACAAAAGCTGAAATAATTCATAAATTAACTGCTATTTGCACAGAATGTGGTGCTCCTGCTACAATGACACAAAGAATTGTTGATAACAAACCTGCACACTACCAAGTTAATCAATTTTTAATAGGTAATCATAATGATTATTCTCCGCGTTGTCGTCACTGTCATAAAGTTCCTGGTAAAAAAGTAAAAGAAATTGAAAAAAAGTTTATTCGCTTTACTAGCGAATTAAAAAATTAATTTTATTTTCTAAATGTTAAATCAAGCTCAATTAATTCTTCTTTACTAACACTTGTTGGTGATTGAGTTAATAAATCATAACCTGCAGAGTTTTTTGGAAAGGCTATGACATCTCTAATACTACTAGAATTAGTAATAATCATCATTAATCGATCAATACCAATGGCCAATCCTCCATGAATTGGTACACCATATTTAAAGGCATCCATCAAAAAACCAAATTTATCACTAATTTCTTGTTCTTTTAAACCAAGTGCTTTAAACATTCTTTGTTGAATATTTAAATCATTAATTCTAATGGAACCACCACCAAGTTCAAAACCATTTAAAACAATATCATAGCTTCTTGCTTTAGCATCTTTAAAATTTTTATCAAAATCATTTAAACATTCATTTGTTGGACTAGTAAATGGATGATGTGCTGCTAAATATTTTTTTTCTTCTTCGTTATATTCAAATAGTGGTCAATTAATAATTCAAGCAAAATTAAATTCATTTTTATCTTTTAAATTTAAAATCGTACCTAACTCGTTTCTCACTGCACCTAAAGATTTTAATGCAATTTCTTGCTTATCAGCTACAAAAAAAATAGTTGCATTTTTAAATTGATGCTTTTTTAAAATATTCATTACTAATTCTTCTTCAATGAATTTAGCAATTGAACCAGCCTTGATTTTATTTTTTTCTAGTCTAATTCATGCTAACCCTTTAGCTCCATTATCTTTAGCTAATTTTTCAAGTAATGTAATTTTTTTACTATCGATTTCATTTTCAACTATTAAGTAATTAATAGAATTGTTATTATCAATTGTGTTTTTAAAAATTTTAAATTGAGTATTTTTAAAAACATCATTTGCTTCATAAATTTGGATATCAAATCTTAAATCCGGTTTATCTGTACCATACTTTTTTATTGCATCAAAGTAATCAATTCTTTGAAATGGAGTCTTAATTTTAATTCCTAAAACTTTTCTAAAAATATCAACTAATAATTCTTCTATTAATGTTTGAATAGTATCTTCATTAATAAAAGACATTTCAATATCTAGTTGTGTAAATTCAGGTTGACGATCTAATCTTAAATTTTCATCACGAAAACATCGAGCAATTTGAAAATATTTTTCAAATCCCGATACCATTAATAATTGTTTATAAATTTGAGGAGATTGCGGAAGTGCAAAAAATGAATGTAAATTGTTCCTTGTTGGTACTAAATAATCTTTAGCTCCTTCTGGCGTTGGCTTACAAAGGATTGGTGTTTCAATATAGATAAAATCTTTACTTTCCAAAAAGGTCATAATTGTATTTATAACCTTAGATCTTAAAATAATATTATTTCTAATGTTCTTATTCCTTAAATCTAAATAACGGTATTTCAATCTTGTTTCTTCATTAGTTATTATAAAATCATCATCAATAACAAAAGGTAAATTTTGAGCACAAGAAATAATTTTAATTTCATCTAAGTTAATTTCAAATGCACCCGTAGGTATTTTTTCATTAATTGCACTTCTTTTATTTACTATTCCAAATATTTCAACTACTGATTCCTTAGAAATGTTTTCAACTAATTCAAAGTATTTATTTTGATTTTGAACTACTACTTGGACTAAACCAGAAATATCAGCAATATCTAAAAATATTAGATTACCTAATTTACGTTTCTTTTTAACTCAACCATAAATAGTTACTTTTTTATTTAATTTATTTTTATTTATATCAAGACAATATGTTCTATTTTTCACTATAATTTCCTATATTCCTTTTAAAGTAGTCAAGTACATCATCAAATTTTATTTTAACCTCTTTTTTATTATTTTGTTCCTTAATGATAACAACTTTTTCATTTATCTCTTTCTTTCCAATAATGATAACATATTTACATTTATTGAATTCTGCAAACTTAAAATGTTTTTTTAAATCAAATGTATTAGTAATAAAATCAGAACTATATCCATTTAATCTAAGGATGTTTTGTAACAAAAAACTTATCTTTAATGCTTCAGCATCTAAAGGAGCAAATACAATATTTAAATGATTATCTTGATTTAGAAAAGTTGGATTTTCCTCATTAATAGCAATAATAAATCTCTCAACCCCAAGAGCAAATCCAAAACCAGGAACATCTTTACCACCAGTTGCCGCTACTAATGAAGAATATCCACCACCACCAATAAGTGTTGATTGACCTTTTAATTTATCACTTGTTGATATAAATTCAAAAACTAATCCAGTATAATAATCTAAACCTCTAACTAAATTTGGATTAATAGTATATTTAATTTTATAAAAATCCAGTTGAGTTTTAACTTGTTCAAAATATTTATTTTCTTCTTCTGTTAAGAACTTATCTAATTTTGGGGCATTAATGACAAAATCTTTCTTTCCATCTTCTTTATCATCTAAAATTCTTAATGGATTAGTTTCTAATCTTAATTTTGAATCATTCGTTAGTTTATTTTCATATTTTTTAAAATATTTTTTTAGTTCTTTAATTCATAAAGTTCTAGATTTAACACTACCAATATTATTAATTTCTAAAACGTATTTATTTAATTTACAAGCAGAAATAATAGATGAGGCTAAAACTATCATATTAACTTCATCACTAATTTGAAAATTTCCGACACATTCAACTCCAAATTGATGAAATTGACGTTGACGTCCTGATTGTGGTCTATCATATCGAAACATAGGACCAAAATAAAAATATTTTAAAGGATATGGTGAAGCTTCAATTAATTTATTTTCCACGATTGCTCGAATTGTTCCAGCTGTACCTTCTGGTCTTAAGGCAATATCTCTACCACCTTTATCCTTAAAATCATAAAATTCTTTATGTACAATATCTGAATCATCACCTACTGCTTTAGTAAATAAATCTCGGGATTCCAATATTGGTGTTTTAATTTCATGAAAGTTAAAAACTCTTGCATATTCTCTTACAAGATCTTCAATCAATCTAAATGCTTCAATATCTTTCCCAAATAAATCAGTTGTTCCTCGTGGCTTTGTATATTGCATAATCTAAATTTATAACAAGATAATTATATATTTTTTTAAGATTATTTTTAAACCAATTATATAATTGGATATTTTAATTGATAAATACCTTTTGTATCAGATGCACGAAAATTAATTTCATCTATATTTTTACATGCAATGATTCCAAATGAACTAATAACAATATTAACATTATCACCATTTAAATTGAATTCAATTTTGTTTAAAACTTCATGATTTGAAAAAGATATTAGTTCTTCTTCGTTTTTATAGTAGCCAAATTTATGGCTAGTGATTTTTAAATTATCATTAATTAAAAGCTTAATTGTTCCAATTTTAGTTTCTGAATTTTTAACATCAAGATAGAATAAATTTTCAATTTTTAAGGTTTTTCGTTGTCTTATTTGATAATTTCTTAAGTGCTTAATTTTTTGTAAAATTATTTTATTATTATCTCTTTCATTTTTTAATAAATATAAGTAACTTAAATTATTATTAAACCCTGGTGTATCAATCAAGCTAATTTTATTAATTTTTATCTTATTAAAAAAACATGTAGTATCTAAAAACGAACTAGTTGTTAGAATGGGTTTTAATTTATTCATTTTTAATAAAGCATTAATTAATGAAGATTTGCCACTATTTGATTTACCAATAAATATTAATTTATATTTCTGCTTGTAATATTTTAATAAGTTACTATACAAATCCTTAATTGAATTTTTATTATTAATGCTTGTAAATATAATCTCTTGGTAATTTTTATTAATACTATTAATATTTTTAATCATTTTTTCTTTGATTATTTTTTCATCCTTAAAGGAACTAAATAAATCAATTTTATTAACAATAATTATTAAATTAGAAATATTATTTATTTCCTTAATATTCATAGAAAGCAAATCTAATGCATCAACTACTAAATAGACCATATGCTTTTCTAATTTAATCTCATTGATAACTTCATTAATAGTAGTTGAAATATTATCAATTTTAGTATTTTGATTGTAATTAATTAATTTAAAACAACGTTGGCAATATTGTTGTTTTTGAGGATCATATTTTTCAATATAGCCTATTTTACCTTTATTAGAATTTAATGTAGCACCACAACCAATACATTTTTTAAATAAAGTCATAATCCTCCAATAATAAGGAATCATCAGAGTTTAAATTATTATTTTTTGTTAAGTTCTTATAAATTAAATTTTCAATTAAAAAAATAATAATATTTTTAATATTAGTATTGGACAAATCAAATAGTGGAAGTACTAAGATAGATTTAGCTCCTAATCTATTTGCTGCTAAAATATCTGTAATAAATTGATCACCAATAAAAATACTGTCTTGGATTTTGATATTATGTTTTTTGATTAGCTTTTCTATTTTTTTAATAAAAGGTTTCTTAGCATTATAAATAAAGTCATCAACTTCTAATAAACTACAAAAATTTTCAACTCGTTTTTTATGATTATTACTAATAATAAAAACTTTAAAATCTAGACTATGTAATTTTTGAATAAATAAACTACAATTCTTATTTGGAAAACGTGAAAAATGAGGAACTAATGTATTATCTAAATCACAAAAAACATATTTAATTCCTTTTTTTTTAATTGAATTTAAATTAATATCATTGATATTATCAAAATATCATGTTGGACGAAAATAGTTAAATCAAATAAAATTAATTTTCATTAAAATAAACTTTCTTGGTTATTATTTTCGTTTTCATTTTTAGATAACCAGTTATCTTTATAACCGCAAGTGATTTTACCTAATTTAGCATCTGTAAATCTTGTGCTTAAATCTGTTAATGGGATAGTAGAACATTTTAATTGATGAATTTGCATATCATTATTTAAAACATTAACTATATCTCGAGCATTAACGTTAATTACATTAATAAGTTCATATGGGGCATTTTTAACTTGACTCATAACCATTAATCCCATACCTGCACGCTTAATTTTTGTTATTTGTTCAATATTAATTCTTTTTGCTCCTCTATTTGCTAATATCAATAGCTGACTTTTTTCGTTTGTAGAAGCAATACATCCAATGATTTCATCACCGTTATTTAATTTTTGAGCACGTACACCAGTGGATGTTTTTCCAATAATAGGTACTTCATCAATTTCAAATCTAATTGCTAATCCTTTTTTTGTAATTGAAACCACATCATATTTTATATTTTCATTAACTAATTGGGCACTTACTATTTCATCATTGTCTTTTAAATTCATAATAATTGATGATTTAGCACTTTTAGAAAAAGTTAATTCAGAAACTTTGACCCTTTTAATGCTACCATTCTTACTACATATTAATAATAAATGGTCTTGATTAGGAATTGGATCAGTACTAAAAGCAAAAATAATTTTGTCATCTGAATCTAATGTGATAATATTGTTCAAATGCTCAGCTAAATCTTTATATTTCATTTGCTTAATTTTGTGACATGGAATTGATATGTATAATCCTTTTTTAGTTATTAAAACTATTTGATTAGTAGTGTTAGATTCAAAGATATCTAACAAAATGTCTCCTTGTTTTAAAATGAAATCACCATAATTTGATGACTCTATTGAACGTTTATTAGTAGCTTTTATATAGCCACTCTTAGTAACCATAATAACTACATCTTTTGCTTCGATTAAATCGGAATTGTTAATTACTATTTTTTCAATTTCAGCTTCAATCTTTGTTTTTCTTTCAAAACCAAAAGTATTTTTATATCCTCTTAAAATTTCTTTTAAATGATTCTTTAATAATGAATCAGAATTTAAAATTGCTTGAATATCTTTAATTAATTTTTCTACATCTTTTTCTTCTTGCATCAAAGTTGCAATATCTGTAGCTGATAAACAATAAAGTCTTAAATTAACAATCGCATCAGCTTGGACTAATGTAAAACCAAATTTAGCTACTAAATTATTTTTAGAATCCTCTTTTGAAGATGACTTTCTAATTGTTGTAATAATGTCATCTAAAATTGAAATTGCTTTTATCAATCCTTTGATAACTTCCAATCTTTTTAAAGTTTTATCTAAATCAAATTTTAATGTTTTTGTAATAATATCAATGCCATGATGAATATAAGCATCAATCGTTTCTAGGATTGGCATTAAACAAGGTTTTTTATTATGAATAGTTATAAAATTAATTGCATAAGAAATTTGCAATGGAGTATTTTTGTATAAGAAATTTCTAATGACTTCTAATGATTTATCAGCTTCAATATCTATAACAATAGAAACCCCATTTTTATCTGACTCATCTCTTGTTTCAATTATTCCTGATATTTTTTCATTAAATACTAAATCATCAATTGCTTTAATAATATTGCTTTTATTTGTCTCGTAAGGAATTGATGTAATCACTAATTGTTTCATTTTTTTAGTATGATTACCTTCTTCGATATTTGCCCTAATAATAAATTTTCCTTTACCTGTTTTATAGGCATCTTCAATCCCACTTTTACCTTGAATAATTCCACCAGTAGGAAAATCAGGTCCAGGCATGATTTTAATAATAGAGTCTAAATGACAATTTGGTGAATCAATTCGATAAATAATAGCATTAATTACCTCAGTTAAATTAAAAGGTGGAATGTTAGTAGCATACCCTGCTGCTATCCCAGTTGCTCCATTAATTAATAAGTTAGGAATTAATGATGATAAAAAAGAAGGTTCTGATTCAGAATCATCAAAGTTAGGTATAAAATCAACGGTATTCTTTTCAATATTAGATAACATCATTTCACCAATATGTGATAAACGACATTCTGTGTATCGCATTGCAGCAGCATTATCACCATCAATAGAACCTTTATTTCCATGCATATCTAACAATGGTTGATTGTTCTTTCATTCTTGACTCATTCTAACCATAGCTTCATAAATAGAACTATCACCATGTGGGTGATATTTACCAATAACTTCACCAACAGTTCTAGCTGATTTTTTATAAGGCTTATCATGATTAATATTTAAATTGTACATTGCATACAAAATTCTACGTTGTACTGGTTTTAAACCATCACGTACATCTGGTAATGCTCGATCTTGAATAATGTATTTTGCATATCTAGCAAACCCATCATTCATAATTTTATCAATTGATTTTTTTAGAATATTTTTATTGTTTTCCATTTATTAATCCTCTTCTAATTTAAAATTGATATTTTCATTGATTCAATCTTTTCTTAGTTGAGCATTATCACCCATTAAAATATTTATTTGTCTTTCAGCAATTACTAAATCTTCAATACTCACCTTAATCAATCTTCTTGTCTTTGGATCCATTGTAGTTTCTCATAATTGATCAGCATTCATTTCGCCTAAACCCTTATAACGTTGAATTTCAAAAGATGGATTTTCTTTTTTTAATTTTTCTAAATCATTTTCATCTCAAGCATAGTAGAAGGCTTTAGTCTTTTTATTAGTTAACTTATACAATGGAGGTAAAGCTATATATACATGACCATTTTCAACTAGTGGTTTCATATAACGATAAAACATTGTTAATAACAAAATTTGAATATGGGCTCCATCAGTATCAGCATCAGTCATAATGATAATTTTATGATATTTTAATTTTTTGATATCAAAGTTCTTCATGACACCTGTTCCTAAGCAAGTAATAATAGTATTAATTTCTTCATTTTTTAAAACTTCTAAATAGCTTGTTTTTTCAACATTTATAACTTTACCCTTCAATGGTAAAATGGCTTGTGTTTTTCGATCTCTTCCTAATTTAGCACTACCACCTGCTGAATCTCCTTCAACTAAAAATAATTCATTAGTTTTTGGGTCTTTAGTTTGTGGTGGTGTAAGTTTTCCAGATAAAATTCTTTCAATTGAATTTCCTTTTTGTTTCTTAGTAGATTCCCTAACTCTTTTAGCAGCTTGTCTTGCATCTCTAGCAATGATAGCTTTTTGGATAATTTTTTCAGCTTCTTTTTTGTGTTCTTCAAACCAAAAAGCAATTTCTTTGCTTGCAATTTTTTTAGTAGCTTCACGAGCTTCAGGAGTAAATAATTTATTTTTTGTTTGACCTTCATAGCTTATGATATTTTCTGGAACTTTAACAGAAATAACAGCTCCAATTCCTTCACGTACATCACTACCTTCTAAATTTTTATCTTTTTGTTTAATAATGTTTCATTTTCGACCATATTCATTAAAAATTTCGGTTAAAGCAATTTTAAATCCATTTTCATGAGCTCCACCCTCTCCAGTTTTAATCGAATTTGCAAATGAAATAATTGTCTCATTCATATCATCGCAATATTGAAATGCAATTTCTACCTCAATTTTATCAATCTTACCTGTAACACTACATATTGGAGAATTAATATTTCTGGTTTCATTGATAAATTTAACAAATTCTGATATCCCTTGACTAGATTGAAAAGTATCAGATGTCTTATTAATTTCGTCATTGAAAATTATTTTTAAATTTTTAAATAAAAATGATGCTTCCCTTAATCTTTCACGAATAATATTTGGATTAAATTCTATTTCTTTAAAGATTTTTTGATCAGGCTTAAAATGAATAATTGTACCAGTTTTATTCGAATCACCAACAACTGTTAATTTTTGTTCAATAACAGCACCACCATCTTTAAATTTACATTGGTAAAGTTTACCACCACGACCAACAACACAGATTAATCATTCACTTAGAGCATTAACTACTGATGCACCAACACCATGTAAACCACCTGCTGTTGCATATGCATCATTATCAAATTTACCCCCAGCATGCAAAACAGTTAGCACTGTTTCTACAGCTGACATCTTTGTTTCTTTATTAATATCTACTGGTATTCCTCTACCATTATCCTTTACCATGATAGAGTTGTCTTTTTTAAGAGTAACTTCAATTTGATTACCATAACCAGCCATTACTTCATCAATACAGTTATCGAAAATTTCTCATATTAAATGGTGCAAACCTCTACTATCGGTTGAACCAATGTACATTCCAGGTCTTTTTCGAACAGGTTCAAGTCCTTTTAAGACTTTTATATTATCAGCATTGTAACTCATTAATACCTCTATTTTAATTGATAAAAACAATTTATTTTAACATATGTATTTTTACTATGATATATAACTATAATAATTTTTATTGTTTTTTATAAATGGTTTTAACTTTTTTGATTTTAATTTTTCAAAATTTATTTTTTAAAATTTAATATTCTAAAAAATGATATAATTTTAAAGAATTTATATATTTTATATATGAGATATGATGTTTTAGTAGATATTGGTCAAGTAAGACAAAATAATGAAGATGTAGCATGAGCTGGTGTAAATAAGAATGAAAATTTTGCCGGGATTGTTTGTGATGGTTTAGGTGGATATAAAGGGGGATCAACTGCTAGTTCAATTGTAGTTGATGTTTTTAAAGAGCGATTTAGTGATATTAATTTAAATTTCTTCTCTCGAGAAGAAATTTTTGATTGAATCCAAAAAACGATTTCTGTTGCTAGAGATAGAATATCCAATAAAATTAAAGAAAATCATCAGTTAAAAAATATGGCAACCACTTTTGTAGCTTGTATTGTTGTCAATTCAAAAGCATATATATTTAATATTGGTGATTCACGAGCATGATATATCTCAAAAAATAAAGCTGAACAAATAACTCAAGATCAAAATTTATATAATTATTTAATTAAAAATAAAGCTGAAAAAGAAATATTTGAACTATATCGAGATAATCTATATGCAATTACTCAATTTGTTGGGGCTCAAACTGAAAAGAAATTAAGTATTGATGTTTATGAATTTGATATTCAAGAAGGAGTATATATTGTACTTACTTCAGATGGGACACATAATTTTATTAGTGTTAATGAAATCAAACGTTGTCTAATTGATAGTAATATGAAATTTAACGATGTTTGTACAGCGGTTATTGCTAAGGCTATGGCTAATGGCTCAAATGATAATTTATCAATAGTTATTATGGAATTTTAAAAATGAGTGTTTATAAACAAGGACAAACTATTTTAGGTTATGAAATCATCCGAAAATATGGCGATGGTGGGATGAGTGATGTTTATCTAGCACAAAATAAAGATCTTGATAATTGAAACCCAAATAAATATGTAATCATTAAAGTTATTAAAAATAGAATTAGCAAAGATGGTTCCAATAGTGACATTGATCAATGAAAAAAAGCAATTGATGAATTTAAAATCACTTGTACATTATTCGAAAATACACATGAAAATATAGTTAAACCAATTAAATGAGATTACTCTAACTCTAATGTTATTATCATCTATGAATTTATTGATGGACCATCATTAAATCAATTTATTGATATATATAGGGCTATTCCAGTTGATCGGGCAATGTTTTATTTTAAGAAAATTTGTGAGGGAATTAGACACTTCCATAATTTAAATGATAAGACAACAGTTATTCACCGTGATTTAAAACCAGAGAATATAATTTTAACTAATGACCTTGCTGACATTAAAATCATTGATTATGGTATTGCAACTACTTTTTATGATAAAAACATTAATTCATCGGAAGGAACAATTTATTGTACTGTAGATTATATAACACCTGATATTTTCAACCTTTCTTCAAAAAATATTAAAAATAATCCAAATATTGATATTAATGAATGAAAGAATAAAGTCATTACTACTCAATTTGATTTCCATGCATTAGGTGTTATCTTGTATTATATGATTACAGGCGAAATGCCATTTGAGTATGATAAAGAAAAAATCAGTGATGCTGAAATTATTCGTAATTGATTAAAATATGATTTAAAAATTATTAGTAATTCTATTCCTAATATTCCAAATAGTATAGAAAATATTATTTTTAGATGTACTGCTTCTAAACCTGAAGATTTACATTTTCGATATAAAAAAATCGAAGAATTAATTGATGATATTAATACATGAGATGATCCGAAAAGAAAAAATGAAAAACTTTTAAAACCAATTGAAAAAAGAGTATTCCAACAAGCAATGACTTTTGATGTTGCTAAGGAAAAAGAAAAAGAAAAATTTTATGAAAAATGATGATTTTATATCATTGTTTCAGTAGTAGTAGCAGTTGCAGTAGTTTTAATAGTTGTTATGTTGGTTTTATATTTTACAGGAGTCCTTAGTGACAAATAAAATTTTTATTAGTAAATTAATTAAGGATGATGTTTGAATTTTTAAAAATGACCAAAACATACAAGCAAGTTTTAAGGGAAAAATAAGATTAAATAATATTGATGTTGCTGTTGGAGATTATGTATCATTATCCATTCAAAATAATCACTATCTAATAAATGAAATCTTAAACCGGAAAAATTTTTTATTAAGACCAAAAGTGGCAAATGTAGATAAGGTATTAATTGTTCAATCAGCAATTCAGCCTGATTTTAATGATTTATCATTAGACAAAATGATAACTTTTTATGAAATGAAAAATATTCCAGTTGCTATAGCCATTAGCAAATTAGACTTAGTTAGCAATCATCATTTTGTAAACAAATTCATTGATGAATATATTTCACAAGGTTTTGAAGTTTATAAATTAAATCAAGATGAGGATTTTAAAAAAATGATTCAAGGTTTTGATGGAAAAATTATTTGCTTTGTTGGTAATTCAGGAGTTGGAAAATCTAGTTTAATTAATAGAATTGATCCAAATTTAAATTTAAATACACAAGCTATTTCTAAAATTTTAAATAGAGGCAAGCATACTACTACAAATGTTTCTATTTTAAAAGTTAAAAATTTTTTTCTTGTTGATACACCAGGTTTTTCCACTATTAATATTAATGCAGATAAATTTATATTAGCACGCTATTTTTTTAAAAAAATATTAAAAGATAATCAATGTAAATTCAATGATTGTTTACATGATTATGAAAATGAATGTTTAGTAAAAAAATATGTACAAGAAAAAAAGATTACAATTAATAGATATAATAATTATCTAAATATCTTAAGAAATATAAGGTAATATATGAGTGTTAAATTAATAACAGATTGTAGTTTAAACAATGAAAATAAAATATTAAAATGAAATGCCAAAAAATTAAATCGAGTTCATGAATTTATCAAGAACAAAAACGGCATTGGCAATAAAATGTTAGGATGAATAGATTGACCTAATAATTATAGTGATTTTCAAGATGATTTAATAAAAATAAAATCAATTGTTAATCAATGAAAAAAAATGAATATTAATAAAATTGCTGTGATTGGTATTGGTGGTAGTTATATTGGTATTAAAGCTGGAATTGATATGTGTTTATCAAAATTAGAAACAGAAAAATTTATTTTTATTTCTTCAGTTGATGAGTGAGAAATTGAATATTATCAAAATTTACTAACAAAAAATAATTGAGCTATTATTGTAATATCAAAGTCAGGTAAAACATTAGAAACATCAATTAACTTTCGTTTTTTTAGAGAAATGCTTAAAAAGCAATATCATAAAGATCATCATAAAAGAATTGCTTGCATAACTGAAAAAGGAAATAATAGTTTAATCTATAAAATTGCTACAAAAAATCAATATCATATTCTTGGTATTCCTAAAAATATTGGTGGAAGATTTTCAACTTTCACTAATATTGGATTATTAGTATTTGCAATTGCAGGATTGAATATTAATAAAATGTTAGATACATATCAAAAAAGCATTAATGATTTTTTAGAAAAAAAATGATTAGATCCATTATATTATGCTAATTGAAGATACTTCTTTCTAAAAAAAGCTAAAAAAAAGATAGAGGTTTTTACAGTCTATGAGAAAAAGCATCAATATTTAGCTGAACATTATAAACAAATATTTGCTGAAAGCGAAGGAAAGACAAAAAAATGTTTATTACCAACTATTGCTAACTATTCTAATGATTTGCATTCTATTGGACAATTGTACCAGGAAGGTTGCAAAACTTTTTTTGAGACTCATTTATGTTTGAATGATCATCAAACAAAATCATTAAATATTCCTGTTTCAACTTTTAAAAATGATGATCAATTATCTAACCTAGAAAATAAAACAATAAAAAATATTGTGAATGCTATCAATATTGGTGTAATTAATGCCCATAGTAAAATAGCTAAAAATCCTTGCTTAAAAATAAAAATGGCTACTAATAATGAAGAAGATTTTGTACAAATAATGTTGTTTTTTAATATTGCTGCAAGTTGCTCTTCTTATCTATTAAAGGTTAATCCTTTTAATCAACCAGGAGTGGAAGCATACAAGGAAGAGATAACCAAGATTTTAGAATAAATATTATAATAATATATATAATGGTAGTTTTTAAAGGTAAAAATAATTGAAAAAGAAAAATATTAAAAAGGCTTTTGATACCACTTACTTTAAGTGTTGCGTTAGCACCAACTATTACACTTTTAAATAAAAATAAAAAAAATAATAACAATTTACAAAAAAAAATATTTAATGAATCAAATCTATTTGAAAGTAGAAGTTTGAAGTCAAATAATGAAAAAATAATTAATGCTAGTGATATTTTTAATATTGAAAAAGGGACAACTACAATTAATAATTTAGAGTTTGATGAAATTATTATTGCACCAAGAGGTAAGCCAGATAATGTTTTTATATCATTGAAAAACAAAGATAATAATAAGTTAGTACTTAGTTTCAAAAAGAACAATCAAGAATTACAAAAAGAATCTCATTTAAGTAGTGATGTACCTACTTCTGATAATCCAGATAAATTCCCTAGAAGTAATTATATTTTTCTTCAATCAGTTAAAAATAAAGATTTAATGAATAAGGAAGATAGTAAAATTGAAAAAGAAGATTTAATTGATTCATTTAAAGATAAAATTATTAAATTTAATCAAGATGATGATTCATCATATTTTTCCATAGATGAAAATAACAATAATAAAGAATTTAATGTTGAAGTCGGTACTAACTTTTTGTTTAGAGGATATATTAATTCTAGTATTGATGACGCAAATGCTTTAACTATCTTTGTTAAAGCTGGTAACAAGGTTTTTTCTCCAAATTCTAATGATGAAGAAAAAGGTTCTATTAACTATAAGTTTGATTTTCAAGATCAATCAACATCTTTTGAAACAATTATTGGTTTAAATCAAAATAATAAGTTAGCGATTTCTTATAATACTAACAATGACCAAACAACATCCAGTGTTGTAATTAGTAATAATGATAAATTTAAAAAATTTAGTACATTAAAAGCTGAAGATGCTTTAAACAAAATTATTGTGGGACATGCTAATGATGGTAGTGATGAGCTAACATGGGGTGATATTTTAAGTGCAAGTTGATACAATTATAATGCTTTATTATTTGCATTAACTAAATTGAAATTTATTGCTTCAAACATTGATGGTACAATTACAATTAAGGTTTATTGCCCTTATACTATTAAAAAAACGGGAAATGGAAAAATTCAATCTCTTAGTTTTGAAAATGTAACTTCTCCTCCTTCACTATTAACATTAGAAGGTTTTAATAAAGGAAGTAATTTAATTGAAAATAATGTTAATGGTCAAGATCTAAATAAATATTTACCACAAAAGATCATAGAAGATGATAATTTATACAAACAATTAAAAGAGTTAGTTTATCAACAATGTTTTGGTGAAAACAATTTATTAAAAGAATTTGACTATCAAACAGATTTACAATTAAAAAATCCTAATTTTAATAACTTAACTGGAAAAATTGATTGTAACTTAATTGTTTTAAAAAATTACATTGATACAAATGGCGAAATAATTACTGATAATACACCAAAAGATTTTGGTATTATAAGTATTTCTAATTTAAATAAAATTAATGCTACTAGCCAAATAGGTAATTCAATTGCAATTCCAAATGGTTCAACTTTAACAGAAGTTAATTCTTTTGATGCCAAGGATCATATTCAAGAATTAAAAAGTTTGATATATGAAAAAATAAAAGAATTATTAAGTAATATTCCTGATAGTAACACAGCGAATCGTGATATTAGTATAAAGGATATTGATTTTGATGAAAGCAATATAGTAGAAACTCAAACCAGACATATTAAATTAGATAAAATAAAAATTAAATATTATTTTAATAGTAATAATGGTTCATATGCAAATGAGAGCCCTTTTGAATTAAAAGATATTACTATTAGTGGATTTAAAGAAACACAAAAAACAATTTTACTAAATGATGGTTCTTTTATTATTCCAGACCAAACAAAAAATGAGGCTGAAAATTACTCTATAAGTGAGGCAGAAATTTTTTTAAAAACACAATATAACAATGACAACCTTTTTAATATTGTCAATAAAAACTTTAATATTGAAACAGATATTCTAATTGATGAAGAAAGTTGAACCATTAATTCTAAACAGGGAGAAATTACTTTTAATTTAAAAGCAAAAAATATTTTTGATAATAATGGTCCAGTAAGTAATTTTATTAATATTGGCAAAATTACTTTAACTGGTTTTAAACCTATAGTAGCTACTAAGTTAAAAGGAAAAAACTATCCGGTACCTCAAGAATATCAAGAAGATGAAGTAGAAAATATTACCCTTGGACAAATTAAAACAATTGTGTCTTCTTTTTATAACGAAGACAAATTATTTAATTCTGAATCATCAAAATTTAATATAGCTACAGATATTGATTATCAAGAGGCATACCTTAAACGGATTAATCAAAATGGTGAAATTCAACTTCAAATATATGCAAAAAATATTTATGATGAAGATTTAATGATTTCAAAAGATTATAAAGAACTAGGCACAATTACTTTAACTGGTTTTAAACACATACAACCAACTAAACTTATACAACATGATTATGATGTTAGTGGATCATATAATGAAGTTTTTGCAGATAATATTGCTAATGATATAGAAAATATTTATAGGGTTGTTTTAGATTTCTATAACAAGAAAGAATTATTTAATAATGTAGCAAGTAGTTTTAAAGCAAGTGATGATATTAAAATTGACCCAGAAACTATCGTTGCTAATGCTGAGAATGGGACAATTAGTTTTGATATTTGAGCTAAAAATATTTATAATAGTAATTTTCAAATTACTAATAGTTTTAATAAAGTCGGAAGAATTACATTTAGTGGTTTTAAAAAAAGAGTTAGTACAATCATTAATAGTGATAGGCAATTTGATATAAGCAAGACAGATTATAAGCAATCATATGTAACAAAAGTAGTAGAAAATCAAAATATTTTTAAGATATTTGAAGCATTATCTAATGAAAAAATATTTAAACCACCTTTATTTGAACATTTACCAAAAGATTTTGATTATAAAAAAGATATAAGTATTATTGAAGAACCGAATATTAATCGTTTTAAGTCAACTATTACAGTTAAATTTAAACTTAATTACTATCTAGTAAATGGTGTAGAAACAAGAGATGATGGTGGGGAAAAAAGTTTAACTATTATTGGTTTTAAAGAATTGCCTTCAACGACTATAAATGGTGACAAAATTGATTTAAATAATGTTACTGAAATTAATATTAAATATACTAAGCCAATCCCACTAGACATCATTACTACTAGTTTAAAAAATAATCTAGCATTGATTACGACAAAAGTTAATGATTTTTGATGATCGCCATTAATTGATGTTAAACAACCAAATAATACTGATGCAGATATCAAATTTGATGTTACAAAAGCAAAATGAGAAATAAAAGACAAAAAAATAATTTTAAATAATGTCGAAATTACTGGTAAATATTTTTATTTCAATGATAGAGCAGAAGATATTAATAATAATAAAAACAACCTTTACAAAATTACTATTTCTGGTTTTGTAGAAAAACCTGAAGAGAACATCTTACCTATTTGAGCTATTATAATAATTTCTATTGGTGCTACTAATCTAGCTTTGTTAATTACATGATTATGTATTAAATATTATAAAAAATCTGTGCTAAAGCGAGGAAAAGGTGATAAATTTGATGATATAGATAAGAATAGTAATAATCTATCATTTTAGTTTAACTAAATAGTGATTAGACAATTACATTCAATGTATTTATTTCTTTTATTTTCAAATCTAGTACTTTTTATACTTACATTTTTACAATTAGTTAATTCAGTAATTTTATTAATTATTAAATTATGATAATCTTTTAATAAAATTTGTTCACATACAATAGTGATATCAATATTATTAATTTTTTTATTTTGTTTTTTTAATGCTGTTAAAGCATATGCTAAAAAAAATAAACTACTTTTGTTTTTGTTTTCGTTATCATAATCAGGAAAAATTTCTCCTAGTGTCTGAGAACCAACACAAGCTAAAATACAACTAGTAAGGGCATGAATAATCAAATCACCATCTGAATGGGCAATAATTTGATATTCTTGATTTTTAAGCTTAATACCACCTAAAAAAATAGTAGAATTTGACTTCTTTTTTAATTTATGAATATCTTTTGCAAAAAAAACTTGCATATATATATATTATGTTATTATAAAAATAATAATTTTGGGGAAAAAGTGAAAACAAATAAGAATTTAGTTAATTTAAATAAAAAGACATCTCTTAATGATGGGAGAATTTTTTTTGGTGAATACAACGGATTTCAACGATATGATGTTTATAAAAATATTTTTTTTAAGAATATGGAAAGAGCTATGCGACAAGCTTTTTGAACACCAGAAGAAATTTCCTTAATTGCTGATCGGGAAAATTTTAATAATTTACCTAAACATATTCAAGAAATTTTAATTCATAATCTTTTATTTCAAACACTTATGGATAGTGGACAAAATCGTGGCTTAGATTCAGTATTAGCACAAATTGTAACAGAAAGTGAAGTTGAAGCTGTGTTTAAAACCCAAGCTTTTTTTGAATTAATTCATTCTTTATCATATTCGCATATTATTCGAGAAATGTTTCCTTCCAATGCTACTGATATATTTGATCGGGTTTATCAAATACCTGCAATTAAAAAAAGAATAGACCGTGAAGTAGATGCCTATGATGAAGTGCATGAATTATTTAAACAGGATAAACTAATTAATAATGATGAGAATAAAAAGAAAATATTAACATTATTACTTTATATATATTTTTTAGAAGGTTTAAAATTTTATATTTCGTTTATGATTACTTATTTAATCAATTCCTCATATAATGATTCAATTCCTGGTGTTACAAAAATTATTAAACTAATTAACTTTGATGAGGATATGCATGTAGGTGTGGTAAGTGGTTTGATCAATATCTTAAAAAAGGATAAAGCAGAGGGTTTTGTTCATTTATTTAATGATGGTTGATTTGAAAAACAAGCATATAAAATTATTGATACTATTGTTAAAGATGAAATTGAATGAGGAGAATTCTTATTATCAATTGGAAATATTCCATCATTAACCTCAGAAGTTATAAAAAATTTTATTCAATATTATGCTAATGATAGATTAGAAAAAATAAAATTAAAACCAAAGTATAAGGAATCTAAGGATTTAGAAATTATTACATGATTTCAATTTTATAAAGACATAAATAAAGATAATACTGCCCAACAAGAGGCACAAGCCTTAAATTATAATATCGGTTTAATGATAAATGATGTTGAGAATGTTAATTTAAATGATGAGTTTAATAAATTAAAAAACGCAAAGAAAAAAGGTAAAAATATGAGAAAAAAAATATTATTAAGTGAAATTGAAAAAGCTATTAATAATGATGTTAATTTAGAAATTGATAATAATAAAATTATTAATGCTAATGAATTACTAGTAATCAAAAGAGATGGCCGCATTGAGAAATATGATGTAAATAAAATGAAAAAGATATGCTTATGAGCTTGTGATAATAATGAAACATTTGCAAATGATATATTAAAATCAACTAGAATTAAACTTTATAATAAAATTAAAATTCAAGATGTATATGATGAATTAATTAAATCAACAGTCAATAAAATTTCTAGATTAACACCTCAATATGAAAAAATTGCTGCAAAATTGTATCTACTAAAAATTTATAAAGAGACATGAAATATTAAGAAAACTGATTATATCAATTTTTTAAACGTTATTGAAAAAGGAATAAGTAAAAATGTATATAACAAAAAGGTTTTCAAATCTTATTCAATTGAAGAAATTAACGAACTTGGCAAATACATTCAACAAGAAAGAGATTACTTATTCACTTATAAGTCACTTTATATATTTTTTGAAAAATATTCTATGGGTGTTTCTAAAACTAAAAAATTCGAATTACCTCAACATACTTATATGCGAATTGCAATGAGTTTGTTTTATCAAGAAAATCAAGAAATTAGATTGAATTTAGTGAAAAATTTTTATGATGTGATTAGCCAACATTATATAACAGTGGCAACACCAATTATGTTAAATGCTGGTAGCAAAAATCAACAATTATCATCATGTGTTTTATCAGCTGTTGGAGATGATACCATTTCAATTATGGATGTTGCTAAAGATGTGGGAATTTATTCTAAAAATAAAGGTGGGACAGCTATTGATATTTCAAAGATTAGATGTAGTGGTAGTAGCATTTTAGGTAATGATGGTTATTCAACTGGACCTGTTCCTTTTGTAAAAATTTATGAATCTACAATTAAGGCATTTAATCAAGGCTCATCTCGTCCTGGTGCATGTTGTATTTACTTTCAGTGATGAAACTATAATGTTCGAGAATTAGTTGTTTTAAAAAACAATGGTGGAACTGAAGAAAATCGAGCTAGACAATTAAAATATGCTGTTAAGATTAATCAAATATTTATTGATCGTTATTTAAATGGAGAAAATATAACTCTATTTGATCCTAAGGAAGCAAATGAATTATTCGGTAAAACTGGAGATGAATTTAATAAAAAATATTGTGAATTAGAAAATAAAACTAATATTAAAAAAATTGTAATACCTGCAAAAGAATTATTTGCATTAATTTTTAAGGAGCGAGCAGAAACTGGAAATATTTATTTATTTCATGAAGAAAATGTTAATAATGCTTCGTTGCTAAATCGATATATTAATAGTTCAAACTTATGTTGTGAAATTGTCTTACCAAGCAAAGAATCAAAATTAATAAAACAAATAAATTATGTAGATGATGATAAGGAAATGTTAAATAAACAATATGAATTAGGTGAAATTGCACTTTGTAATTTATCTTCAATTAATATTTTTAAATATATGCAAGCTAATACTGAAACAAGAAATAAAATTATTAAATACATAGTTAGAGGATTGGACAATTCTATTGATGTTTCTTACTATCCAGTTAAAGAAGCTGAATTATCTAATAAAAAGTATCGATATTTAGGTATAGGTGTCTTAAACATGGCTAATTATTTAGCTAATAAGAAAATTGTTATTGACAGTCAAGAAGCATTAGAAGAAACACACAAAGTATTTGATGAAATTTCTTTTCAGATAATTGAAGAAAGTATGAAATTAGCGAGCGAAAAAGGGGCATTTACAAATTTTAAAGATACACTTTGAGCAAAAGGTGAGCTTCCTATTTTTAGAGCAAACAAAAATGCTTTAAAATTAACTGATTATCAACCAAATTTAGAAAAATGAAAAAAATTAGCAAATATGATTAAACAGTATGGTTTAAGAAATGCTCAACTATTAGCTATTGCTCCTACTGCAACAAGTGGTAAAGCTATTAATGCAACTGAAAGTATTGAACCAATTCAAAATCTTTATTATAAAGAAGATGGAAGAACTAATTTACCTACTTTAGTACCAAATATTAAAAATTGAAAATATTATAAATTAGCCCATGAATGTGATCAATATATGTTATTAAAAGCTGCTGCTATTAGACAGTGCTATCTAGACCAATCACAATCAATTAATATTTATTTTAATCAAATTAAATCATTAAAAGACTTCTCACTAATGCATATATGAGGATTTAGCTTAGGGATTAAAACATTCTATTATTGTAAAACTTTAAAAGAAGACATTGAAAATATATGTGAAAGTTGTAGTTAGTTTTATTGAATTTTAAAGAGACAATAAATTATTAATTTTTTGTATGTTGAATTAAATAACATAATTCATAAAAAAAATAATCACTAGCTAAAATTTCAAATAAATCAAAAATGTTATTCAACGGAATTGATGAAATTTTATCTCCTACTTTTAAATTAACTATATATTGCTTTAATAATAAAATGGTTTTATTAATTAAAATTGTCATAGCTGCTAAATCATATTTTTTAATAGATTTGTTCTTAACTAAAATTTCTAAAATTGTTTTTTTATCTCATTGATTAGTATTTTTATCAAACGCCAACTTAAGAGAAAGAATAAAATTATTATAAAACTTATCAGCTATTTCTTTTTTTGATGTCATAGCAAAAACAAAAAGATCAGTTAATGCTTTATTTTCTAATGAATTAAATTTAATTAAAAAAACATTACTATGTACTAGTTCTTGTTGAAAATAATCTACTAAACTATCGATTAGTTTTGTTGGATTATTCATTTTGCTAGATAATAGTTTATAAGCAAAATAATTGTAGCTTTTTAATTTATTTTTAAAATACCTAAGATTTTTATTTTCATTTTTCATATCTAATTAAAATTTTAACATATTGATTAAGGATACAAATATTAATATAATTATTTTGTATGACTAAACATTTATATATTCACATCCCTTTTTGTAAAAATATTTGCTCATATTGTGACTTTTGTCGAACTAAAGTTACAAGAGATGATGATATCATGTTTAAATATGTTGATTTAATCATTGATTATGTAAAAAATGAATCTTATAAAAATCAATATTCTTCAATTTATATTGGTGGTGGTACACCTAATTTTTTACCAGATAAATTATTAGATAAATTATTGTTAAACTTAAAAACTTTTTTAGATAAGTCTAATCATTATGAATTTTGTTTAGAATGTAATCCTGAATTCATTAATGATAATCAAGCAAAAATTTTACTAAAACATGGTGTTAATAGAGTTTCAATTGGTGTACAAACTATTAATAACAAGATTTTAAAAGCAATAGGAAGAGAACATACAATTCAAGATGTTCAAAAAGCAATTAATGTTTTATACAAATATAAAATAAATAATATTAGTTTAGATTTTTTATATGCTTTGCCAAAATTAAGTAATGATGATTTAAAAGGGGCTATTAAATTTGCTGTTAAAAATAATATTAAACATTTAAGTTTTTATGCCTTAGAAATAAAAGATGGTGCTTTAATGAAAAAACAAGATGTTTTTGTTGACGAAGAACAGGAAGCGGAACAATTAGAATTTATACAAAAAATATTAGCTGAAAATCAATACAAAAGATATGAAGTATCAAATTGAGCATTAGAACCAGAATATGAATCAATTCATAATAAAGCATACTGATTAACTAATGATTGAAAAGCAATTGGTATTGGAGCTAGTGGATTTGAAGAAAATGTAATGTATAAATGAGAAGGGGACTATTTAAATTGGAAAAGAGTTGGATATAAATTAGAACTTAAAGATTTATATTTACAAGTTTTAATGATGGGATTACGTCTTGTGGATGGAATAGATGTAATTAATAATGAAAGAAATTCAGAAGCATATAAAACATATTTCAATGATTTAACAAATTGTTATATTAAAAATGGTAATTTAAAATGTATTAATATCAATCTATTACATGAAAGTTTGTTAAACATTGTGGATGAAACAAAAGAGAAACAATTAGATAATATCATTAATAAAGTTTATGAAGAAGAGGAAAACTAATTGCGCTTACGTAATGATCCTAAAGCACAAAGTATTATAAATGAAAATTCACACCTATTTGTGTTAAATCCACAAAATTGAAAAGGTAAATGGAAAAAATTTTTTCAAAATAATAATGATATATATTTAGAAATTGGTTCAGGAAAAGGACAATTTGTTATTAACCAAGCACTTTTACATCCAAAAACTAATTTTATTGGTATTGAAAAAAATAAAGTAATTTGTGCCAAAATTTTTAAAAAATATAATCTACTTGAAACTAAACCACAAAACTTAATCATTTTAAACATCGATGCTCGAGACTTATTGCAGGTTTTTGCACAAGGAGAAATAACAAAAATTTTTTTAAATTTTTCTGATCCATGACCTAAAAAAAGACATCATAAAAACCGTTTAACGCATAAAACATTTTTAGACATGTATAAGAATGTTTTAACTGATAATGGGATAATTGAATTTAAGACAGACAATAATGATTTTTTTGAATGAAGTTTAGAATCAATTCATAATGAAAAATGAAATATTATATATTACACTAAGGATTTATATTCTGTATTAGAAAATAAAAATAATCTTGATAACATCTCTACTGAGTATGAAGAACGTTTTAATAGGTTAGGAAAAAACATTAATAAAGTTATTTTTCGCCCTTAATAAAACTGATCTTCTTGATCAGCAAAATTTGATAAATAATGAAGTACAAAAGGTGCTTCTTTAGCAATTTCAATATCTTTGATTTTTCTTTCAAGAAATTTTTCGTCAAAAAGATTTTGTTTTTTAAGTTCTTCAAATAAACTTGATCAAGTTCAATTATTGTGATTTTTATAAAACATTGTATAAATTTGATTTGTTTGTGTAATGTTTAAAGGATGTTCATCATTTTTTAAAGCAGCAATTAATGGTTCACAATTATGATTATTACCAGCATCATCAGTAAAAATTATATTTTCTTCAATTACAACTTTTAAACATCTAACTGCAAAATAAAAGTCTCGTTCCATACATTCAACTCATCTTGTGTATGATCCTGATATTCAAATTTCTTTTATTTTTTCTTCGTTGTCTTTTATATCAACATCTTGATTAGTTGACCAAAAGGTTCTAATGGCATCAAGAACTTTAGAAGTTATGTCTGTAATATCATAAATAAGCAATTTGCTTTTTTTATATTCTCAAGTTCCAACATCAACAATTATTGTTTTTTCATCTAAACGTTGCATATTAATTTACCTTTCAATGTTTCTAATTTGATTATTCATCATAAAAAGATCAAAATAATGAAAAAGTACCAACCACCTTGGTACTTTTGTGTAATACAAAAATAAGATGAATAAAAAAGCACACTAAAGAATTAATGTGTTTTATTTACAAAAATTAAATAGAACTAATTTACCAAATGTAGGGAGAGTGGTAAGTAAGATTCATTAATATATTCAATTAATATATTTATGTTTAATAATTTAATACTAATAAATAAAATTAATATAGGGTGGTAATTTCAAAAACCAAGCACTGGTATATTCATTTTTAAAGCACTGGTAATTTTATTTCAAGCATAGGTAATTTCAATTATAAGCATAGGTAATTTTAGTTAAAACCACTGGTACTTTATTTTTAAAGCACTGGTAATTTTATAAAAAAAAGCAAAAGATCAGCACTTGTTCTGATCTATTTTTCAATAATATGTTAGTTTTTGATAAGTGAAAACTTGTAAAGAGTCTTTTTACACAATATTCTATTCATTAATTTGTTTATTTTATTTTTGTTTTGGATGAGGATGTGATTTGTGATTTATTTATTCTTCATCATTTCATTCCCACATAATGCGGTCATCTGGTAATTCATCTAAATTAATTTTGTCATCTTTTACAATAGTTGGGAATTTATCAGGTACAAGATCATCTGGATTAATACCATTAGGAAAATTAGAGAGCATAAGGTTATCATTTATATTAATTGAAGCTAAGTATTTTTTGTTTAAAACTCTTAATGATTTGAAAACAGGTACAAATTCATTTCATAAGATTTCAAAAATTCAAGAATTTGAAAACTTATGATCATCAAATTGAAAGCGGAAATGTTTTAACATACCAATTAATGTTAATTTATGAACAACTTTTTTAACTAATTCTTCTGAACAAGCAAATCTTTTAGCAATTGTCTTATATTTAATTACACATTGATTGCTTTGAATAAGGATATATTTGTTTTGTTGTTGGTTTCAAAAATATTTATGATCTTTTTTATTTTTATTTCTACATTTGTTTAAATTAGTTTTATGAATTCCAATAATGTAATTAATAATTGCTAATGTTTTGAAACCATAGCTCACTACACCTTTATCATTTTTTGGTAAATGATTGTAATTAAAATTATTACTCATTGCATAATTTAAATCGATTTTATCAATATTCATAAGAACTCCTTTTTTTGTTGCTAAAAAATATCATATATTTTCATTATGAAACAAAAAATCAAGCAAAATGTGAAAAAGTACCAGGGTGGTTGGTACTTTTGAACCTAACAAGCACATAAATGAGAAAAACTAAATACTATGTGATATAATATGTGCTATTTTTTTATGAAAAAAGTACTTTTACAACAAAAAGCGCCTTTTTAGGCGCTAAAAAAATTAATAAAAATTGAATTAAATCACTATCTATGTATTAAGAAGTTTTAAATGTATTTATAATTGCTTAAAATTAATTACTTCTACTTTGACTTGTTGATTTTGTTTGTTCTGGCTTTTGTTCTGACTGATCTTCTTTTTCATCAGCTTTAGGAGTTGAACAAGATGCCAAACCATTACCTGTTTTAGTAAATTTAATATTATCAACTTCAACATTTACACCAGGTAAGTTTTTTGGAACATTTGTTTTGTTACCAATAAAATATGACTTTCTTTTTTCAAAAGCATTGATATTAACAAATTTTATATATTCTTCAGGTTGATCATTTGGATTTAAAAAGATTGATTGACTTGATACACCAAGTAATAATCTTTCAAAAAGTTGTTGTTTACTTATGTAGATTTTCTTTAGTTCTGGAAGTTCAGACATATATAAAATATTTGGAATTGTTTTTAATTCATCAGCTAATTTTGAATCAAAAGCACCTGAATCAACAATAATGAAATCATAACCATCAACTGCATATTTTTTAGCAAACTTTAGGTTTTGTTCAGTCATTTTAAGAGAAAAAACAACACCTTCTTTTGGAACTATTCTATTTACAACTTTCAAAAAATCATTTTCAGTTATGTTTCCATAAAGTGAAATGTTATTTCTTTTTTGCATAATTTCTTTATTACCAGCATAATAAAGAATTAATGGTGGCATATAGATTTTTTTGAAATTTTCTGGATAATCATCATCTACAATTGATATGTAATTATTTTTTTCAATATTTCAAAAATCTTCAATTTTTTCAGTAGCAACTCTTTCTTTGTTTTGAATTGCTTCATACATTTTGTCTCAATTACCTTTTTTTTCAAAAGCAAAATAATTTATTATTTCCTTCATTTCCTTCATATTGGGACTCCTTTATTTTTGACTTTGAGTAATTTTTGAATCGTTTTCTTTTTGATTTGTATTGTTATCACAAGATTGATTCTCTTTTGTGAAAGATAAGTTTTTTAAATCGTTTGAACTAATTTGTCACAAACCAATTGCTTGATTTGATTTTTCAATTAATAATTTTTGCAAATAAGATTTAACGAAATTATTAATTTTTTCATTTTGATGATTATCGTTAAAACGCGAACCATTAATTTTTGCCAAATAATCAATAACTTGTTTAACTAAATTATTAATTTCTTTTTCTGACAATGTTTTAGTATTTTTTGGCAACTTCATAAACAAAACATTTGCAATTGTTTGTTTATCAAGATTGTAAATTTTGTTGTCATCAACACAAGAACCTAATTTAGATTTTTGAATACGATTTTTGCTAAATAACTTCTTCATATTTTTTTTCACCTTTCACATTTTTCATTATGAAACAAAAAATCAAGCAAAATGTGAAAAAGTACCAGGGTGGTTGGTACTTTTGTGTAATACAAAAAATGAAGATAATTGATGACGGTTGCTTACTTTTCGGGCGTAAAGTAAGAGCACATAGTTATTTTTCAGCTCCCTACGGTCGCTGGAATAGTTGTTGATTTATAGATACTCGCTCCACTCAAACATTTTCTAAAATACCGCTCCACTCCATTCCGCTATACAAAGCAGGATAAGGATCTTATCAAATAAGTGTGTTATTTGATAAGATAGAATAACTCTCACCTTATATTAGGTTTCCTAATATATAGCTACCAAAATGTTAGGTGTTCTTACCATTTTGTTTGTTGAAAAATGAGTTATTTTTTTAAAACTTTTTCGTCCCGAAAAGTGGTTTTTTATTTATTTTTTGGTGTCCAAAATATAATCCTTTTAGATTAATTTTGTATAGAAAAAGGATCTGCAATATATTGCTAATCTTGACAATTTAGGTGTCCTAAAACTAATTAATTTTTAATAAAAATATAATATGATTCAAGTTTATTTTTATATCAATTTATCAAATCATTAATAACCAATTTCTTGATTGCTGAAATAAAAACTTCTATATCTTCATTAGATAAATTTACTACCTTAATTTTGTTTGTTATATTATCAAAATCTCTAACTAAATTTGCTCTTAAATTTTCTGAATTTTTATTTAAAAAAGCTAAATAAAATAATGATAAATTTTCATTAAATTTATTTTTTGGAATTAATGTTTTAGTAAATTGTCCAGAACAAAAATCTTTATTCATATAAAAAAATTTCATTCTTAATAAACCAACAGCTATTGAATTTCCACTGATTTTATAACCATTAGGAATTACTTTTGTATAACCAGAAAATCCATTATTAAATTCTGTTCTTGTAAAGTATGGAAAAAGATTAAAATCATCACATAATTTAATATCTCTTTTATCAAGAGATGGATTATTTTTTATATTAAATAGATCAGATATTAATTTAGTACTAAAATTGACAAATCCATTTTTTTCAATTTTATTTAATAGCTTTCTCTCTCTCTCTGAAAGCTCACATTTGTCTAATTTAGCTGCTTTTAAATAAGCTTCAATTTCTTTTATATATTGTGCTTCAATTTCTTTTATATATTGTGTAATATATTCTCAATTAACAGTTCCTATTTCATCAACAGGTAATGAAATTTCTAATTTAAACACTTTATCATTTTTAGGTTTATTTGAATGATTAAATTTATATTTATGTTTTTCAATACAAGCATTAATATAACAAGCAATTTCAGGTGTTAGTTCTTTATCTCTTAAAATTAACACTTCAACATCTGTTGATGGAACAATATTATAGTTATGATAAAAACATTTTAAACATTCGCCATTAGTTGAAACAGTTATACAATTTTTTAATTGACTTTTTAAATTACAAAAAGCAGCTATTCCATTATTAGATTCTTTTGATGAAATAAATGCTGTCTCACCTTTCGATGTTGGAATTTTAGAAAACTTCACTAAATTAAAATTTTTCTTTAATTCTTTATGTGTATAAAATAATTCTTGAACTTTAAAAGTTTTAAAATTTAGTTCCATTTTAATTTCCTCCCTTTAAAATTTTGCTTACTTCAAATGATAAATACTCACCAACTACTCTTTTAAAATCGTCGATTGTAGGTGTTGTATCAAATTTGATATGTTGATCAAAATTTCAATCATCACCATTTAAACCAATGAAATCCTCAATATAAATTTTATTGACATCTGTTTCTTGATGTTTGGTTTTTGCTGCAGATCCAGCTTTATAAATTTTTATAATATCTAAATATCTTTGTGTAGGATTATCAATTGTAATTGTTCCCCTGCCTGTTCTTTTATAACCATCGTTTCTAAAATCAATAAATTTAACTATTTTTTCAATATCATGCGGAACATGAGCTTTGAAAATATATATGGATGTTTGAACTGTAGCATTTGGTTCAAATAAATCTTGTGGCATTTTAATTGATGCTAAAAGAGTGTGTTTTTTTAAAATTTCTTGTGCTGTTTTTTTAGCTTTTCCATTACCAGCACTATCTTGAATAATAATTGCACCTATTCCATTTTTTTCCATGATATCAAGACCAAAAGAAATAAATGGTAATCCATTTTCTGAGTAACTAAATGGTGGATTTAATAAAATTCTATTTGGTTCAAATTCCTCATACATAGATCTTGGCATATCAAATGCATCACCTTTTTCAATTTTTGTACTCCCATCTCCTCTTAATATCATGTTTGTTGTTGCTAATGCAAACATTTCAGCATTTAATTCAACTCCTAATAAATTATTAGATTTTATATGTTTAATTTCATTATTTGCTTTTTTTGTATTTTTCCCATATTTTAGATTTATTACATCAATAATTTTATTCATTGATGAAATTAAAAAACCAGCAGATCCAGTTGCTAAATCTAATACTCTTGAATTTTCATCTAATTCTAAAATATCTACCATTAATTTTGTAATGTATGGCGGTGTTAAAACTATACCTATTTCTTTACCATCACCCATTGCATATTTTAAAAATTCACTATATAATTCTCCAATTAAATCAACATTATTCCCTAATAAACCATCAATACATAAATATATGTCTTCATAAATTAAAGTAAATAATTGTTTGTTGATTGAAGATGGAGAAGAAAGAATTTTTTGTATTTCTGGCAAAAATTTAGGGGGATCTTGTTTTATATCTCTTTGATAATCTTTTTTTATCTCACTAAAAGATTTTAACATTAACTCTCTTTTGATTTCTGGTATTTTCTTATGACAAAGAAAAGTTTCAATTTTGTCATATATAATTTCTCCATCATGATGATTTTTTGTATTTCCACCTTTTAAATCATCAGGAATTAATCCATCAATAATCTTTTTATTTTCATCTAAATAATCTTGCATTGCTAATAAACAACCAGAGACGTATAAAACTCTTTGTGGTGCTGTTATGCTTAAATTATGAAAAATTTTATTTAGTTTTTTAGATTTTTGTCTTATTTCTTCTTTTGTTTTTATAATAATATTATGTTTTTCTTCTTCATTTAATGTTATATCTTTATAAAACTCATCAAAAGATTGTTTAGATTCTAAAAAATTTAATGTATCACATGATTGAATGTATTTATAGCTACTTTCACCAAAACCATAAACATAATAAATTAATATTCGAACATTACTTTCATTATCACCAGCTACACCAATTGCTATAACTTCATCATACTTGCCTGATTGAATCATCTTTCTTGCATAATAAATAGATCCGTTAGCAGCATATTTTTTAATTTCATTTTCTGTTTGTTTTAATTTCATTAAATTACCAGAATGTAAATATTTTAAATGTAATTTATTTTCAAAAATTACAGGTATATTATATTTTTCAATATGAAAATCTGGTTTTCCAAAATTTGATTTCTTTTTTGTTTTTGCAGAACCTTTTAATGAATCTTTCATATATTCACTCATTGCAGATTCTTCATTAAAATCTTTAAGTTTTTTAAAACCTAAAAGTTCTAATTGTTTTTTTACATAGTCATTAACATCAGATTCTAATTTTCAATTTAAATTTTCATATTCACTTTTATAAGCAGAGCGTCTCTCTCTCTCTCTCTCTCTCGTGTCCTACAACATTACTTTGTTTTTCCATCTGATCTCTCCTTTCCCAATTTTACTCAAACAATACTGTCTTTAATAGTTCATTCACCACTTCACTCAATGATAACTTATGTCTTGTTGCCAAAGTCTTAATCTTCTCCATTACCACCTTTTCTAACGTAAAAGTCTGTGGTACCTTCGAACTATCCATCTTCTTATACTCTACCAAAATCTCATCACACTTCCCACTCATTTTTACTCACCCCCTTTGCTTCTATCTCCCTTGCCCAGAAGATTTCTTTTGTGTATTACTTTTATTATTATCATTTTCATTCATAAAATCTTCTGACTCATAATAATCATTTTGATTCAAAAAACACCTACTTTTTTCTTGTTTTAATTGATTTATCGATCCGAAACAATCATTAATCATAAAATTAACAAAAACATTTTTATTATTATCATTTTCATAAAAGTTATTTCTTAAACTTTTATATTCATCAATTTTTTCCTTTGGTACATAATAAAAACCTAATCCACTATGTAATAATGCAACATTCATAAATAATGAAACAGTACGATTATTACTATTAGGAAATCATTGTTCTTTTATCATCTCTGCTCCAACATTAAAAACAAAAGCAATAAGTTCTTTTTGCATATTTTCATTATTTAATTTATTAATAGTATGAATAAAATTTTTTAATTTCTTATTTAAAAAACCTTCATCTCAACTTTCAGGCGGCATATAATTAATATTTTTTAACCTTACCTTATGTTGTCTAATATGACCACAACGACTATCTTCATAAGAACCAATCAATTTATTGATATTTTTAAGATTTTCAATATCAAAAACTAATTCATCATTAGTCATATTAGTATTTAAAAAATGTGTCTTATATGCTTGTCATACCCCAATGATCATAAAAAATGAAGACAAAGCAACATTTTCTAAATGAGGAATTTCATCATTCAAATATGCATCAATAATTTTATTAGTTTCCCCAGCAGATATTTTTATATTTTCTATTTTAGCAATTGCACTATAAATTTTATCTTGATGATCATAAAATCAATTTTTAATAAATTCTCTATCATTAAACTTTTTATTCATTATTTAATTCCTTTATATAGCTTACCATTATAATAAATGCCTTTTTCTGTCACTAAATTATAAAAATTACCAATGATATCATCATAATATTCGGGATAGATTTTATCATTCTTCATAAGAATATCTTTACTGGTTGTATCAATATAAAAAAAATCATTATTTAAATTTTCATTAGACAAAGATAAAATGCTATCTATCCTATTTTTTAATAAACTCAAATTATCACTTATATTATCCTTAAAAAACACTTTCAATTTCATACTTTATCTCCTTTGGCCTTTTTTAGATACTGCTTTGGTTTGAGCATCAGCTTGATCAGCAACATCTACTAAGTCCTGAGCTATATGCTTTGTTGCTTGTGAAGGGTTTTGTTCCGGTTGTTCTTCTTTTTTATTATTAACAATTTTAAAGATTTGTTGATATTCTTCAGTAAGTTTGAATTGAGGAATGTATTGAATGCATTCTTTCTTTAAAAAATTAACAATATTATCTTTTTTATTATCGTCTTCATAATAATCAATTAAATGTCTTTTAAATTTATTAACCTTTTCAGGATTAATAAAAATCCCTGAAGCCACACCATTATTAATTAAATTATAAGAAGCAGAAACTAATGCTGTTCTTTTATTCCCATCATAAAATACTTGTGTTTTTGAAATATATAAAAATATTTCAATCGATCTATCTAATTCACTAAGATTAGGATTATTTCATATATTATTCAATTCTTCTTCAACTTTAGAAGCAATCAAAACTGCTTCAGGTTTATATTTGCAACCACCAATAATAGGAGAACTTCTAATTCCTTTACCACCTTTTTTAGGTTCAAAATTAGATAAAGTATCATTTAAATGAATCAATTCATTAATAGATAAAGATTTCTTATCTTCAAATTTTAAATAATATAAAATTTCATCTCATCCATCTTTTAAACCTTTCAATAAATCAATTGTATATTCACTAAAATTATCTCCTTCTTCAAATCTATATGTTAAAGCGAGTTTTTTTAAATTCATTGTATGTAAAAAAGTTTCAGTAGAAATATAAGAAATGCATTCATTTTCTAAATGACTTTGTCCTCAAATATAAGAAGCAATATATTTATGGTTATAAAACACTGCTTCTTCTTTTGCTTTTTTCTTATCAAATTTACTCATTTTTTAATCCTTGCCTATCAGATATTTATATTATACCAAAATATGATAAATTATAATATATATATTATATTAAATATGTATTTATATATTTTAACCTATTTAATTTTGGGTTCTAATTGTTCCATCTTTAATATATACAAAAGATTGTGGAATATAATTAATTCCATATTCACTTAATAATTTAGGCTCGCTAAATCTTTCTATTCTACCTATCTCATAAGCAAAAGCCTTCTTAGAATTACTAAAATAAGCATCAAATTGTTCTTTTGTAATTCCAGCATATTTTTTTGTTGCTGATCAAATTTCGTATGGAGAACCACACAAAATATTTTTAATAGTTATTTTTGCTACTATTCTCATGGTTGGGTAAGTTTCATAGATTAAAATAGAGTCAACCTTTTGTTTTGGGATTTTAGTTCTATATTCATATGTTTTTTGCTTAGCTATTATTTGACTTGAATATTCTGGTTTAATTGGTAAAATGATTGTCATATTTGCTGCTCCTATTTATAAAATCTTTCCATACACCCTGATATTTTTTGTGCATAATCATCTAAACATTTTTTACAATAAACATTGTACTCATAATCTTTGTTTGGTTTCACACATAATTCACAATTTTTATTTTTCATTATTTTTCTTCCGCTATTACATTGCTAATGCTTAACCATTCTTGATATATTTTATATAACCCTTTAATATTAATTTCATTTTCAAACTCCTTTAATTTTGAACATGTCAATTCCCATCACTATCAACTTTAATAGTTTGTAATGCTTTATCAATTTTTCCAATTAACTCTAAATCATCTATTTTAATCTGTTTCATTTTTTGACTTTCTAATGACTTAATCATAACATCATTTCCTTCTACTTTTTAAAGCATGTTTCACAAATCAAAATTGGATAGTTACTACTGTCTACATACTTTGACAAAATAACCACTGAATATTTGTTGTGTAAATTACAATAACATGAGTCACATTTTAAATAAAGTGCATTTTTTACTTTACATAATTCTCACAATTCTTTTTTAGTCATTCTTATTTCTCCTAATGATGTTTGTATTTTGTTTTTTTAATGCCTTCATTTTCAAACTCCTTTTCCTAAATTGTTGTTTGATGATTATATTTTCTTCAATTACTGCATATTTTAGTTGTCGATTAATATTATTAAATTCATTTAAATCATTTAAACTCTCAATTAATAATTTATATTTTTCTAAATTTTCATTTAATTCTTCTTTTTTACAATGACATAAATATTCATTCAATTTATTAATATTTTCATAAATTTCCATTCTAATTCATTGTCTCAATATACCTATTACTTGGATTCTATCAAATGTTTCATAACAAATTACAATGTTATTATTTTCTAATTTTTCTACTATTCTATTTGTTAAATTAAATTTTCTTTCTATAAAATCATTTATCTTTGTTTGATCATAATTTAAATATTTAGCTAATATGTCTTTTATTTTTTTAATTTTGATTTTAAACAAAACATCATTTCTTTCTACTTTTTAAAGCACTTTTTACAAACAAAGATTTCATCTCCAAACTGATCATAATTTAAATATAACTTATTCATCTTGGCATGACATAAAATACAAGTCTTTTCAACAGTATATTCTTCATAATAAATAGTGTTGTTTTTATCTTTAATTAAAAACCCATTATCTTTCATTTCAATAATTAATTTTTTCTTATCAATTTTATAAATAAAGGCTAATCTTTCAATTTCTGATAAGCTTATACTTTTAACATTTTCAATGTTTTCATTTCCTTCATCATGTAATTCATTTTCAAAATAAATGTTTTCACTAACTTTTTTTAAAAACTTATCTAAATGTTTTTTCTTTGTCAAATTTTTAAACGTAAATGTTTTTGAAAAAACAGGTACTAATTCATCTTTAATAAAAACTTCAACATAATATTTCATTATTTTGTTCCTTTCATTATTTTGTAATCCCTATCTCTTTTTTCACCATAAGAACGATGCTGATTTGGTGTTTTCTTCCTTCATTTTTTAGTTGTTCTTTTCATTATTTATTTTTCCTTTCAATAACATCTAAATTCTTTCTCATCAATTTCTAAACAAATATAATAAAGCATCTTTTAATTCATCAATAAATGTCATTGAATATTTGTTATTTAAATCAAAGAACTTTATAATTTGTTCTCAATTTTGATTAATAAAAATTCTTGGATTTTTAGCATAAACAAAATTGTAGTTATTATCTAAATCACTTATTTTTGATTTATTGATCTTGAAGTTATTTATAATCCAATCAGTAAGATTACCTATTAAAACAACATTTTTACCAACAAAAAAATTATATTCATCTATTGTTTTAAGCATTGGTTTTTCCCTTCTTGTTTTGCTTAATCTTCTTGATCATCTTCATTTTCTAATTCTTTTAAAAATTTAATAGACTGTTCTGTATTTTTTAAGTCATTTATCAAAGAAAAAAGTTCAACATTATCATAATCAATGACTAATAAATAATTATTAGATATATTTTGTTTAACTTTATCAATTTTATAAAGAGCTTGCTTTTTTAAGTTTTTATAATAATTTTGTAATTGATCTACTTTTTTATTCATTATTTAATTCCTTTTTCTAAATGTATAACTTTCGTCCATATCAATTAGTCCATCCAAAAAATTATCATCTTCAACTTCAATAAATTCATTGTCTTTATATCAATAAACTTTATTAATCTTTATTTTCATAAACGAACCTTTTTAATAATCAAACTCAAATCATTAGATATGTAAAAGTTTTTATTTTTATCATTGATTTTAGTTAATTGAAAAGATCCGTTATTTGTTCCTTGTTTATATTTAATAATTTGGAATTGATTATTAATAATAAAAGCATTAGCAATTGTTTTATTCTTTAATTTTTTTTCATCAATTATTACATTTTCAAATTGATTTTTTAATTTATTAAACAAATTAAGTGGTTTCATTTTTTATCTCCTTTGTTTTTGGTGGTTTTGATTTGATTTTATTTAATACATTTTTTTCTAAACGATTTATCAAACTATTGTTTTTTTTATAATTTCGATATGACTTAAACCCAAACATAAAAATTCATAAAAATACGCCAAATATAACAAAAATCAAATATAAAAAATTAATTGTAAATCCTAGTGCAAATCCTAAAATAATAAAGATCAAACAAAATGAAATTTTAATTAAGTTTTTCAATCAATTTTTGTCATAAATATATTTGAAAACTTTTCTAATTATTTTTCTCATAAATTAATAATGTATTTATTTTTTCAAATTTGTTTTTAATAATATTAATTAATTGATTTTGACAAATATTTTGACAAAGGTTATAAATATTGTTTGTTTCTTGTTCAATATATGGCTTTAGTGCTTTAATATTTGTAAATTGTCGTTTATCTGTTTGATTTTTTGAAATCTCATAAACATATTTATAAACTTTGTTATAAGCACTTATATTTCACTCTATAATATTAATTATTTTTTTTATTTCAAATACTGGTTTTAAAAGTTGATTATTATTCAAATTATTTAAAGTTGGCATTCTAATTTTGCGATAAAAATTTGATTTTGAAATTTTCAAAAATTTTAATAATTGTTCTAATGATCAATTTAAAAAGATACAAATTGGTTCTCAAACATCTTTTTCAAAAAAATAAGAATAATATTCATAGGTTTTGTTATAAGAATAAAAATTTGATAAATTATTTGTCATTAATTAGTTGTTGTAAAATTTTTTCTTCTTTTCTAATTTCTAATAAACGAGTTTGAACATATTTATGAATATCATTTTTAGCATAGCTCAATTTATAACCTTTATTTGATGCAATAATTGGGTAATTTTGCATTCTTAAATTTGCAACAATTTGTCTTAATAAGATTGGACTAATTTTTTTGGTTAAACCAGCTATAATTTGAAAAGATTTTATTCAATTATTAGATTTTTTTAAAACATTTAAAATTTCTTTTTCAATTGTTGGATCTACAAAGTTTTTAATTGGTTTTGGTTGATTATTGATATTGAAAAATGAGTCATTAGTTTTAAATTCGTTATTTGATAAATTTATTTTAATTGTGATAAACATTTTTGTATTACTCAAAGTCAAAAATAAAAGATAGAAAAATCTATCTTTTGATTAATGTTTATTTTTGTGTAGGAATTTCTTTTGTTGAAAATAACTCTTTTTCAATTTCATCAGCTTGATCAATTGGATTTAATTCTTCTTTGTTGGCTATTTTATCATTTTTTAAAGTTTTGATAACTTCACGTGTTGAAACAAAAACTTTACCTTCAGATCATAATTTTTTATAAAAATTTCTTATATCATTTCCTGTAAGAATTTTTGGTTCTTCATTTTTTGAAGAATAAAATTGATATTCATAATCAGCTGATAAAACAATTTTTAATTGTTTTTTATCACTTTTATTACCATCTTTTTTAGTTGGAAAAAAAGTAGCACTTTGTTTTTTAAGTAATCAACATAAACCTAATTCTGGGAATGATACACAAATTTTCTTTGTTTTTTTTCCATTTTCAGCTTCAAATTCCTTTATATGACGAATATTTTTTTCATATAAAAAAACTTCAATATATTTTTTTTCCATATTTTTACTCCTTGGAAAAACACTATATCTATATACATAGATATTAGTGGTCTTTATATTATTTCCAAAAAGCTACTACTAATAACATTCTTTTTTGTATATTGAAAAGATAATCAATAATTTTCCTCTCATCATGAGTTATTTGAGTGTATAACATAATTGCTCCCTTTCCGTACTAAAGGGGGCACTTTTTTATATATTTACAAAATTAAAAAGTGCTCCACCTTTATTTTATCAAAGGCGTTGCACTTAATAATTCAATTTGG
>CAJGBT010000002.1 GCA_904501665.1 uncultured Bacilli bacterium
CATATCTCACTCAAACTCATATAGTTGTTTAAGTGGAGTGTCAAGCTGTATTTTTTTAATTATCAGTGCGACCTGTGATGGTCTATGTCATTGTCCCATATCTTCCCCATTTCTGGGCAATTTATCTCAAACACTCTAATTAGAAACAAAAACCCCCTACATTAATTGAGGAGGTTTTTTGTAATAAATATTTTAAAGTTTGTTAAAACTATTTCATAATTTTAGTAACTGTACCAGCACCAACTGTTCTACCACCTTCACGGATAGAGAACTTAGAACCAACTTCAATTGCAACAGGAGCAATAAGATCAACAGTAATTGTAGTGTTATCACCTGGCATAATCATTTCCACACCTTGTTTTAAAGTGATTGCACCAGTAACATCTGTTGTTCTAAAGTAAAATTGTGGTCGGTATCCTTTAAACATTGGAGTATGTCTTCCACCTTCTTCTTTCTTTAAAGCATAAATTTCTGCTTCAAATTGTGTGTGAGGTGTAATAGTTCCTGGTTTAGCTAAAACTTGTCCACGTTCTACATCTTCTTTTTTAGTACCACGTAATAAAATACCAGCATTATCACCAGCTTCTGCATAATCTAATTGTTTTCTAAACATTTCAATTCCTGTAGCAACTGTTTTTTGAGTTGGTTTTAAACCTACAATTTCAACTTCATCATTGATATTTAAACGTCCTCTTTCAACTCTACCAGTAACAACAGTTCCACGACCTGAAATTGTGAAAACATCTTCAATTGCTAATAAGAATGGTTTATCTACATCTCTAACTGGAGTAGGAATATATTCATCAACAGCTTTCATTAATTCATGAATTTGTTTTTCATATTCAGCATTCCCTTCAAGAGCTTTTAGAGCTGAACCTCTAATCACAGGCGCACCATCTCCATCAAACCCATAAGATTTTAATAGATCACGAATTTCCATTTCTACTAAATCTTGCATTTCTTTATCAGCCATCATATCACATTTGTTTAGGAAAACAACAATTTTAGGAACTCCTACTTGACGGGCTAAAAGAATGTGTTCTCGTGTTTGAGGCATTGGACCATCAGTTGCAGCAACTACTAGAATAGCACCATCCATTTGAGCAGCACCAGTAATCATATTTTTTACATAGTCAGCATGGCCAGGACAGTCTACGTGTGCATAGTGTCGAGCATCAGTTTGATATTCAACGTGTGCTGTATTAATAGTGATTCCTCTTTCTTTTTCTTCAGGAGCACTATCAATAGAAGCATAATCCATTGCTTTGGCTTTTCCACTTTTAGAAAGCACAGTACAAATCGCAGCAGTTAATGTGGTTTTACCATGGTCAATATGACCAATTGTACCAATATTAACGTGCGGTTTACTTCGGTCAAATTTTTCTTTTGCCATAAGTTAAAATCCTTTCATTAATTTTAAAACACATAAATAATAACATATTTTATTATTTAATTGATATTTTTTTATATTTTATTGTACTTTATCTAAATCATTATTAGAGGCTTTTGTCATTTTTGCATAAAAACCATTGTGTTCAATTAATTGTTTATGATTACCAGATTCTAAGAGATTACCATCCTTGATCACAACTATATTATCTGCATCTCTAATTGTTGATAAACGGTGAGCAATTACAAAAGAAGTTCGACTTTTCATTAATTTATTCATTGCAATTTGAATATCTTTTTCTGTTTTAGTATCAACATAACTAGTAGCTTCATCTAAAATAATGATTTTTGCTTTAGATAAAAACGCTCGAGAAATAGCAATTAGTTGTTTTTCTCCTTCTGAAATTAATTCCTCCCCATTTTCTACTTTAGTATTATATCCATTTGGTAATTGAGTAATAAATTTATGAGCATTTGCTAATTTTGCAGCTTTAATTACTTCTTCATCAGAAGCGTTTGGTCTAGCTATTCGGATATTTTCCATAATTGTATCTGAGAATAAGTAAGAGTCCTGTAATACAATCCCGATTTCTTTTCTAATTGATTTACGTGAATATTGTGAAATGTCCTTACCATCTATAAGAATTTGACCTTGATTAATATCATAAAATCTAGTTAACAAACTAATAATAGTTGTTTTTCCAGATCCTGTTGGACCAACAATGGCATTCATACTATTTGGTTTAGCAACAAAAGAAATGTTATTTAAAACCATTTTACTAGGAGTATAACCAAAACTAACGTTTTTAAATTCAATCAATGGTTTTCCAAACTTAATATTTTTATTTTGAACTGTTTCATTTGGTTGAGATAAAATTTCATTAACTCTTTTTAAAGCAGCAAATGCTAATTGGAATTGATTGAATAAAGTAAAAATAGTAGAAATTTGACTAGTAACATTTCTTAAAAACATCACAAACATTGAAACAACTATTGCCGGAAATTTTAATTGTGAAATAGCAGTAATGCTTACTACATCAGGAGCATATATCAATAAAATAACTTGTAAACATGCAATTATACAAATAGTGAAATTATTGATAAAGTTATTATAAGGAAAAATAACTCCGGAAATTGCTTGGGCACGTGTACTAACGTTTTTCAAACCATCATTCTTAATTTTAAAGATGTCAATAACTTGTTTTTCAAATCTAAATAAAGATGTCATTTTGTGAGCTGATATAAATTCTTCAGTATCACTGTTGATATCACCTAAAATTTTTTGTTGTTTTAAAAAATAAGGTTGTGACTTACGAATAAAAAATAAAATAAATACAAATAAAATCGGAATTAAGACAATTGAAATTGCAGCTAATACAGGGTTGATCAAGAAAATAGAGATTATTACACCAATAATAGTAAAAGAAGCATTGATAACTTGTCCAATAGATTGTGAAAATGTGACTACAATTGCATCAACATCGTTAGTAAAACGACTTAATAAATCTCCAGTACTCATTGTATCTAAATATGAAATTGATAATTTTTGTAATTTATTGGCTAAATCATACCTTACAAAATATCCAATATTCTGTGCTGTCCTAACTAATAAATAACTTTGTAAGTATTGACATAAAAAAGAAGTTAAATACATTGATGCAAAAATAATAATTAAATAAACAAAACGCATCGTTGATCTAGTGCCTGGATCAAAGACTAAGTTACTTAAAATATCTTGCAACGCTAAACCCAATATAAATAACCCAAAAATTTGTGAAAAAGTTATTAAAATAGTTAATAAAAAAGCAACAATCAATAATCATTTATTTTTAGCTGAATACTTATAAAGTAATTGGAAAGATTCTTTTGCTAATTTAAAAAAGTTAGTTTTTTCACCAAATTTAATGTTAACTTCAATTGATCCATCTAAACAATCGTTCTTAGATGCTTCATTAATATTATATTGCTTCAGTAATTTTAAAATTTCATTTCTTGATATTTTTGACATATTTTCATTTGTTTTTAATTGTTTATTGTTAACTAAATTATTTGTTTCCATAAAACTAACCTTCCACACTCATTGCTTGTGAATCATATATTTTTTTATAAATTCCCTTAGCATCTTTCATTAATTCATTATGCTTACCATGTTGAACAATCTTACCATCATCTAAAACAATAATTTGGTCACATGATTGGATACTTCTAACTTTTTGACTTACAAAAATAACAGTTGTTCCTTTAAAGTTCTTGTTTAAATTATTGATTATTTTTCTTTCAGTAATTGCATCAAGTGCACTAGTAGAATCATCAAAAATTAGGATCTTTGGTCTCTTAATTAAGGCACGAGCAATAGAAATTCTTTGTTTTTGTCCCCCAGATAAATTAGATCCTCGTTGTTCAACTCTTGCATCATATTTATTAGGTTTGCTTTCAATAAATTCAGCTGCTTCTGCTCAATTAGCTGCTTGTTTAATTTCACTCATTGTTGCATTCTGTTTACCAGCTAGAATATTTGACTTCATTGTTCCTTGTAATAATATTTTTTCTTGGATAGAAACTGAAATATTATCTCTTAATGATTCTAGATCTAAATCCTTAACGTTAACATCAGAAACAATCACTTCACCTTTTTGAACATCATAAAGTCTAGTAATTAAATTAACTAGGGTGCTCTTTCCAGAACCGGTTTGACCAATAATGCCTAATCATTCCCCTTCTTTAATAGAAAGATTAATATTTTTTAAAACATCTTTACCTTCGAAATAAGCAAAAGAAACATTTTTAAAATCAATGTTTCCTTTTTTCATTTTTTTACCTGACTTGTTGTTTTTAATTAATGGTTCAGTTTCAATTGCTTCAAAAATACGATTTGAAGAAACTTTACCACGTGATAATGTAAAAACATACATTCCCACTAAGGTCATTCCTACCATTATTAACATAAAGTATTGAATAAATGACATCACAATTCCTATAAGATCCTTAGTTTTTTTCAATTCATCTCCTGATACAGGTTTGCTATTTATTATATACACCCCTGCAAAAGTAATAATAAAAACTGTTGCTAGATTCATTACAAAAAATGATAAAGGCATAATTACACAAAATAAACCCTCTGCTCTAATCGAAATTTTTCTTAAATTATCATTACCACTTTGATATTTTTTTGCTTGCTTCTTTTCTAGATTAAAGGCACGAATGATTTTATTACCAATAATATTTTCACTCATAATAGCATTATTAACATCCATAGCCTGTCTTGTTTTATGAAAAATAGGCATCCCTTTTTTCACTAACAATAAAGCAATAATTAAGAAAATAATAATTAAAGCATATGCTGAAGTCATTGATCAAATTATTGGATTACCATCAAAAATAGCAATTTGGATAATAGATAAAGTAAAACCTCCAATAACAAAACAAATAGATTTAATTGCAATTGAGAAGGTATTTAATAAAAATGTTTGTACATTTGTAACATCAGATGTCACTCTTGTTAATAAAGAAGAAGGTGTTAAATTATCAATATCTTTGGAACTTAAATATTGAATATGTGAAAATAATTTTAAACGCAAGTTAGTTGATATATTAATAGATAATTTAACACTAAAAAAAGTATAAAGAATTGCAAAAAGTAAGCTAAAAGCAGAAAGACCACACATTACTCCAAATAGATATCAAGGAATGCTATTTGGTGATATAGGATTATTTTCTTGAGGAATAGCATTTAAAATTCTAGCAAATACAAATGGATTCATTAAATCACAGATAGATGCAAGGATGGTAAAGATAATTGCACATGTAGCAAAAATTTTATCTTTTTCTTCCATTAACTTTAATAATTTAATAAAATTACTTGTTTTTTTAGCGACTTTTTCCATAATAAATAAAAAAATTATAATACTTTTTTATTTTTTTGAAAAAAATTTTGGATGCTCTTTTGTAATTTTAAATAATCATCAGTCAAAACATTAAATTTTAGTTGTTGATTATGATACTTATTTTTATTTCAAGTTAATTGTCTTTTGGCATAATTTCTAACTTTTTTTTGAATTTGTTCAAGTGGGACATTTTTGTGATTAACAATACTACTTAAGATTTCAAGATATCCTAATGCTTTAAATGCTTGCAACTTTCCTACATTAGAATCTTTTTGATATAAATTTTCTACCTCTTGTACTCAACCATTATCAATCATATCAATAACTCTTTGGTTAATCTTTTGATAAAGTATTTGCCTTGGTAAATAAGTTTCTATAATTAAACAATCATAAATATATTGATCATTTTGTTTGGGAATACTACTTTTAGGTTGTTGTAGTTCTTTAATAATTTGGGCTGCACGGATAATCCTTTGCTTATTGTTAAACCCTATTTTTTGAGCTTCTATAGGGTCATGTTGCAAAACATAGTTATAAATAGCTTCATAAGTTCATGAATCAAAAAAGTTGTTTGCTAGTCGGCTACTTACTTTTGTTAGATCATATCCCTTAATAACTGCATCAATATATAAATTACTTCCACCACATATAATAATTTTTTTATTTGTTGTTTTAGTGATTTTTTCAATTAATTCATAACAAAGTTTTTGATATATAGCAACATCAAACTCATCATAAATTGAAAAACAATCAATTAGTTTAATAGGTGTATTAATAATGTCATCTTGATTTGGTTTATTAATGCCAATATTTAATTCTTGGTAGACTTGAAAACTATCAGCATTAATTACAATAGCATCAAAATCTTTTGCTATTTTTTTTGCTAAAGTTGTCTTTTTTGTAGCAGTTGCTCCTAAGATAACAATTATTTTTTGCATATTACTAGTGTACCAAACTAAATCAAAATAAAAAAATAGCAAAGGCGCTAGAAACATTTAAGGAATCAATATTTTTTATGTCAATGAAAAGTTGTTCATTAGATAATTCAATTGCTTCATTTGGTAATCCCTTGGATTCATTACCAAATAATAAAGCCATTTTTTTTAAATTCTTTTGATATTGATGTAATTTATGAGCATTTTTGCTTAAACAAGTTGCTATTATTGTTACTCCGTGAGATTGCAATAAGGAAATTAAATCTAATAAATTATCATAATAATTAATTTGCAGTTTAAAAATTGAGCCCATATTACCCCTAATTACTTTTTCATTAAATAAAGAAACACTATCTTTACTAATAAATAGATGAAAGAAATCAAAAGCTATCGCTGTCCTTAATATGTTGGCCATATTTAAAGGATTTTGGATTTGATCTAAAATTAGATATTTATTGATATCTTTGTTTATTGCAAAGTTTGAAATATGATATTTGATTACTAATACAATCTTGTTTATTGATTTTATATTAGTAATTTTTTTAATAATGGCTGGTGGACAAATAATTACTTTATCTTGATAAGAACTTAATCAATTCTTATTTTGATCATATCAAGCTTGTAGAACAAAAATATGTTGAATATCAAATTTTTTAGAATCAATGATCTCTTTAATAACTTTAAAAGATTCAATTAACATTAAATTATCATGTTTAGTTAATTGTTTTATTAACGATTTTATCAGAGGGTTTTGTAATGATGTAATTTTTTGAGCCATATTAATCACTTAAAACTTTAACAAAAACATCTTGAGGTACATTTACTGAACCAATTGCTTTCAAACGTTTTTTTCCTTCTTTTTGTTGTTCAAGTAATTTCTTTTTTCTGGTAATATCACCACCATAACATTTAGCTAAAACATTTTTGCGTATTGCTTTAATAGTTTCACGAGCAATAATTTTGCCACCAATTGCTGCTTGAATTGGAATTTCAAACTGATGCTTAGGTATTAAATCTTTTAGTTTTTCACAAATTACTTTTGATTTTTTATAAGCAAAATCATAGTGAGTAATAAAACTTAGGGCATCAACTTTTGCTCCATTTAATGAAATATCTACTTTTACTAATCGATCTTGTTGATAACCTATCAATTCATAATCCATGGTTGCATATCCTTTAGAAATTGATTTTAAACGATCAAAAAAAGAATACATAATCTCCCCTAATGGGATTTGATATATTAATTTTCTTCTAGTTTGATCAATGTATTCTAGGTTTTGATAAGTACCACGAAAATCTTGACATAATTCCATAATACCTCCAAGATATTCTTCAGGAACAATGATTGTTAATTTGCAAATTGGTTCTTGAATCTGTTTAATAATTGTTGGATCTGGCAAATTGGTTGGATTATCAATGTTTTCAATTTGTCCATTAGTCTTTATTACTTTATAGTTAACACTAGGTGCTGTTGTAATTAAATCAATATTAAATTCTCGAGAAATTCTTTCTTTAATCACATCCATATGTAATAATCCTAAAAAGCCACATCTAATACCAAAACCTAGTGCCTTGGATGTTTCATATTCATAAACTAATGAGGCATCAGATAGAGCAATCTTTTCCATCGCTTCCTTCATATCTTCATATTTATTTGTATCAATTGGATATAAACCACAATAAACCATTGGTAAAATCTTTTTATAACCAGGTAAGGGATTAAGAGCTGGATTTTCTTGAGTTGTAATAGTATCACCAACGGCAACATCTTTAATATTCTTTATCGCTGCTGTAATTCATCCAACTTCACCAGAGACTAATTGCTCTTTATTAATAATGTGTGGTGTTCTAATCCCTAATTCAGTGACAGTAAAAATACTATTAGTAGACATCATTTTAATTTTATCTCCAACCTTAACTTTTCCTTGTTTAACTCTAATAAAACATACTACACCTTTATAAGTATCATAATAGGAATCAAAAATTAATGCTTGTAATGGATTGTGATCATTACAATTACTTGGTGGTGGTATAAATTTAACAATGGCTTCTAATACATCATTAATATTAAGACCTGTTTTGGCTGAAATACATGGAGCACTAGTAGTATCTAAACCAATAATATTTTCAACATCTTTTTTAACTTTTTCTAAATTAGCAGATGGTAAATCTATTTTATTAAAAACAGGAATTATTTCTAGATTATTCTCTAAAGCTAAATAAACATTACTTAAAGTTTGAGCTTCAATACCTTGAGCTGCATCAATAATTAATAATGCGCCTTCACATGCTGCTAAACTTCTAGAAACTTCATAAGTAAAGTCAACATGACCAGGGGTATCAATGAGATGAAAAATATATTCTTGATGATCCTTAGCTAAATATTTAATTTGAATAGCATTCAATTTGATAGTAATACCACGTTCTCGTTCAATCTCCATTGAGTCAAGAATTTGATTTTGCATTTCTCTTTTTGATAATGTATTAGTGGCTTCAATTAATCTATCACTTAAGGTAGATTTTCCATGATCAATATGAGCAATAATTGAAAAATTACGAATTAAATTTTTATTCATAATTTTAATTATAAATTAAGAAAATAAATTATCTAATTTTCTTACCAATTACTTCATCTAAGAAAACTTTCTTTTCTTCACCAGAAAGAGCTAAATGTTTTGTTTTTTTAGAAACTACTTTAGTTTTAGCATCTTGTTCATGATTGATACTTAATTTTCTTTGAATTTTTTGAATGAATAAATTTTGATCTTTTTCACTCATTGGTAAAGGTTTTATATCTCGTTTTTTTGTTGTGGTGTTTTTAGTAATCTTAGTTTCAGTTTTTTTAGAATTATTTTCAACTGCTTCTTTTACATTTTGACCAAAACGTTTTTTGGCATTATTAATAGTTTCAAATTTTTCTGAATGACTATTAAAAATTTCTTTTTGTAATAAGATAACTTCAGCATCAGTTTTAATATTATTGGCAATTTTCATTTGTTTTTTGAAATTAGCATTAGCAATATTTATTTCTTCAGCTTCAAATTTTGCAATTTTACTTAGTGCTTTTTCTAATTCATTTTTAGCTAATTCTTTTAATACTGCACTACGTTTATAAGGATCTTCAATTGATCTAAATTTATCTAAGACAACAATTTCATCATAACCTGAAATAGGCATATTTTTATTTAGTGTTTTTGCCAATAATAGCTCATGTTCTTTTAATCTTGTAGAAGCTATAACTCTATTATTTTCATAATCAGTTCTTATCTTAATATTTTGTGAAGCAGATGCTTTTGGATTAATTAGCACTGGTAAATTTGCAATTGAAATTTTATCTTCTGGGTTTTTGTTATTAAATGCTTGAATTTTTCTAATAATAAGAGAGATTTTTTGGTTTTGAACATTATAAAGTTTTGTTTCTTCTTGTTTTATTTGTTGTTTATATAATGCAACATTTTGATAGTGTCGTTTGTGTTCATTTGCAATTGCTTGTTCACAACTTTCAAGAATTTCTTTACCTCTAATAAAATGCATATTCTTAGCATGTTCAACTGCTTTTTCATATTTTTTATTTTTCTTATCACATGCTTTTTTATAATCTTGATCAATTCTAATAGTTTGATTATTAAAATAAACTAAATTTCTTTGATTAATTGCATCTTGTTGTCTTCTTAACTTATCTGATAATTCAATTCTTTTTTTAGCTTCAATTTTTTCATCAACAAGATAGTAGTACAATTTAAAAACTCTACCTAATTCATCTTTGATAAAATATAAATTTTCATCATTTCTTTCAAAACTATCTAAATTATAGGTATTAAATTTAAAAAGAATTTTGTCCAAATATAAGCCATTTTGGTGGAATAAATTAATGTTTTCTTGAACAATATCAGAATCAATTAATTGCTTGTAATCAGCATATAGCTTTTTCATTTTAGCAGGTGAATAGAATTTTTTTCTATCTTTAATTGATTGAGTCATGTTATTTCATGATTCACTAAATGAATTAATAAATGAAGTTTGTTTAGATTTTTTAGGATTCATTTCATCATCTAAAATTTCAGTTCTATTAGCGAAGAAATTTTTTCTATCATCCTGATAGTTATTATGATAATCAACATTAGTTAAATAATTAATTTTGTAATAACCATTTCCTAAGTTAGTGATATTATAATCATCATTTTTTTCAATTGCTTTAAGAACTCGTTCTCATTTATGAATTGAATGTATAATTTCTCTTTTTGAATATTCATCTTCAATATCTCTTTTTCTAACACTAAGAGATGACCTTTCTTCAACAGGTTCATATGTTTCATATAATTGATGTAAAGAACGGTAGTCATTAGCAAATTTCTTTGCATCTTCAATGATCATAAATTTTTCTTTATTAGCATTTAAAATATTATTTTTGTTTTTATAATTTACTACCATATATTTCCTTTGGTACTTATTTTTACCCAAAGAATCTTTATAAGAATATATTTCTTCTAATTTTTTATAAACTTCATCATCTTTTTTAGTTAAAGCCATAAACTTTTCATAAATTGCTTTTTCTTTAGCAGTTAACTTATTATAATTAATGCTACTTAAAGCCCTTTTAATTTTACCTGTTTCTGATGTAAGAATTTCTTCATTTGAATCATAAACTTTATACTTATAAGAAATCTTTGAAATATCTTGGTTTGAAACTTTTTCATTGTATTTTTTACCAACAGAATAATTCTTGATTTTTTTATCCATATTTGATGCTTTTAAGGCACGAATTTCTTTTTCCTTGTCTAAATGAGCTAAACGTTTGTTCTTGTTTGCGTTCAAATTTAAAATATCAATTTCATGGTTATAAGATAAACGTGCAAGTGTTTCTTTTAATTCCTCATCATTCTTTTCAATTAATAATGGTTTGCTTTTCTTAATTCTTTTTAAAGTTTCATCATGTCTTTTTTGTTCACTTGTAGCACATTCATGCATAGCTACAAGTAAATTAGCTTTACCAATTTTATAAGCAGATGAAACATGAGCAGCAACAATATCTCTTTCTTTTTCTAATGCAATTTTTTGAAGATTAATTGCATATTTTCTATTAGCTTCTTTTTCAACACTATAAGCTTTTTTATTCGCTGTATGATAAGCATATTCATATTTTGAAGGATTAAATTTTTTAACAACAAATAAGTCATCTACATATTTTTCAAGATCACAACAATCATATCCTAAAGGAATAAATCCTTCATGGTCACTTTTGTCATCCTTAACAAAATAAACATTTTTATTGTTGTAAATTTTTAGTGACAAGTTATCATTTATTCTTCTATTAGCTAATTCCTTAGAAGAACTACTCCTACCTTTATAACTTGAAACCATTAGACTATGTTCTTGTTTTTTTGATACTTTTTTTTGTTGTTTTTTCTTAGCTGCCATAATTTATTTTCTCCCTCATTATATTAAGAATTAAATCTTAAATTTATCATCATCAAAACCAGTAATTCTAGCTCATTTTTTTACTGGAGTAAGTTGTGATGGTTTTGTAATATTAATATTGTCGTATAGATTAATACCACTATATTTGAAAGGCTTATAAATATCAAAGTTATTTAAAATATCATATTTTTCATATTCTTGATCTTCATAATCAAAATTTATTCGTGGTAATGATATTTCATTACTAAAAATACTATTTCGATTAATTTTTTTAAACCTTTTTTGAAATGAATCAGAATTTAGATTTAGACCTGAATAATTTAATTCTTGAAAATCGTTAGGAACATTGATTGAAATTGCTTTAATTTTCTTATCAATTTTTGTTAAATTTATTGGTTTAAACTCAGCTTTAGCTATAAAATTAAATTCTTTTTCATTTGCCATAAGTATTAATTTCCTTGTTGTGAATCTAATTTATTTTAATGACTTTTTTTACTACTTTTTTTAGTGCTCTTTGATTTTACTTTTGAAGAACCTTTTTTATTTTTTTTAGGTGATGATGAAACAACTATTTCTTCTTCTTGATATCTTGTAGTGTTATCAAAATTACTTCTGTTGCTACCTTTTGACTTATGAATAATACCTTCTAAAATTTCTAATTCTTCTTCAGTGAAAATATCACTTCTTACTTTAAATCGATGCTTACGGTTTTCAGCTTCTCTTCTATAAACCATATCATCATCTTTTCTTTTTAATAATTTTAAGCTTCTAGAATCATTATTTCTTCTATCTTCATCACTTGATCATTCAAAGTTTTCATCATATCTTTCATTTTTATAATTTTGTCTAGATTTATCAAAACCAAAATGATATCATTTTCTTTCATTGCTATATTTTTCACTATCAAAATCAGCATATTTTACACTATCATATGAAGAATTCTTATCATTAGAAGAGAATCATTTAATAAAGCCTTCCTTAAAAGCATTAAAAGATGAAGTACGATTAGTATTAGAAGAATTTGCATCACTCATTGTATCTCTTTGGTTTGCATACTTAGCAACCAAACGATCTGCTTCCTCAAAAACCTTTCTTTCCTCATTAGACATAGAAATAACTTCATGTTCATCCACGAATGTTACATCAACTTCTCTACCATCCACAAAAACTCTTTGCACTCCACCTTCAACAATACCTAAAGCTTTAGCATCGTTTTCATGAAGATACAAAATGTTTGAATTAGTTTCATTCACCTTCTTTTTTGTTGATTTTGCCATTTTTTACCTCTTAATTAAACTTTGTTGATATATAAAGCATATCAATATCAACTATCCATACTATAGAATTATATATAGTAAAAGACATCAAATAACATTTTTATTATATCAAAGATATATAAAAAAGTCAAAATACTTCTATTATATATATAATATAAGTATATGATTGACTTGTTGATAATCGGGGCTGGACCTGTTGGATTATATACTGCTTTTTATGCATGCTTGAATAATTTGAATGTAGTAGTTGTTGAAATTGATACCATTGTTGGTGGTGCACCTAAAAAAATGTACCCAGAAAAATATATTTATGACATTCCTTGCATTTTAGAAACTACTGGGAGCAAAATTATTGAACAACTTCTAGAGCAATTAGCAACTCAAAAAAATTGAAAAATAGAAAAGGGGGTTGTAATTCAAGAAATAAAAAAAAAGGAAGAATACTACCAAGTATTTTCAAATAAACAAATATTTGAATGTAAGAATATTATTTTTGCAACAGGATATGGGGCTTTTAAATATAATAAAATAGATGATCATTTAATTAATGATAAGCAAACTTATAAAAAGATACATTATGAAATTAATGATCTCAATATTTATAAGAATAAAAAAATTATCATATGTGGTGGGGGAAATAGTGCTATTGATTATGGGTTATTACTTGAGCCACTAGTTAAGAATATTAAATTAATTCACCATAACAATAAGTTAAAGGCATTATCAACTAATGTTGAAAAACTAAAAAGTAAAAAAAAGGTTAATTTTCTATTAGATGCTAACATTGAGTCAATAGGTATTAATAAAATAGAAGTATTAATCAATGAAAAGAAACAAATCTTTGACTATGATTATCTTTTAGTTTTTTATGGGACTACAACAATTGAAAGCCCATTAGCAAATTTAGGAATCTTTAATGAAATGCATAAAATTAATGTAGATGAAAATATGCAATCGTTAAGATTTAAAAATATTTATGCTATTGGTGCATGTAATGATAAAGGATATCATAATTTAATGGTAAATGGGTTTAGTCAAGGAACTATCGTTATTGACTATATAGTCAATAACAAAAAGTAGATTATTTAGTTCCAAATAATCTATCTCCAGCATCACCTAAACCAGGTTCAATATATCCATCTTTATTCAAACAATCATCTAAACTAGCAGTATAAACAACAATATCTGGATGTTGTTTTTCTAAATATTTAACCCCCTCTGGTGAAGAAAGAATACAAATAAAAGTAATAGATTTTGGCCGAAATTTTTTAACTAAACTAATTGCTTTAGATGCCGATTGTCCAGTAGCTAACATTGGATCAAGAATTAATACATCAGATTCACCAATGTTTTTAGGAAGTTTTGTATAGTATTCAATTGGTGCTAATTTTTTTTCATCCCGATATAATCCAATATGTCCAATTGAAGCAGTAGGAATTAAATTTTTTATACCATCAACCATTCCTAAACCAGCTCTTAAAATTGGTACTAAACATATTTTGTTTTGTAACTTATATCCTTTACACATCTTAATTGGTGTTTGAACGTCAATTTCTTTAACCTTCATATTTTTACTTACTTCATAAGCAAGTAGAGTAGTGATTTCTTCTAGATTTGAACGGAAAATAGTTGAAACTGTTTCAATTTTTCTCATTCTAGTTAGTTTATCTTTTATTAATGGATGATCTACAATCTTTAACATAATAATGCTTTAAAAGTTTTTCAAGCTTTTAGATATCTTACCATTTTTATATAAATTTTGTTTATTTATTAAATAAACTATCTATATATTTCTTTAGACTTTCATCACTTTCAATTTTTTTAGCTATTTTTTCAATAGCACTCATAACAGTTGTATGATCTCTATTAGAGAATAACTTACCAATATCATTATAGTTCATGCTTAATTTAGTTCTCAAAACATACATACAAACATGCCTTACATCAACTAAATTTTTAAGACGAGACTTACCCCTAACTAGATCCTCTTTAATGCCATATCATTTACATATTGTTGCAATCACTATATCAGGATTAACTTGTAAATCTATACGATGACTAATTGAATTATTCTCATTCACAAATTTTTTGACAAATTCTTTTGTAATAATCTCATCAGGCCTTAAATTTTGAATAGCATAAAAACTCAATTGATTTACCACACCAATTAATTTTCTTAAATCCTTATCATAATATTTAGTAATTTCAGAAATGGCATCATCATTAAAAAAAATATTAGATTCATTTTGATTAATTTTTTGTAATACAATTTGTTTTAATACTTCATGTTCAGGTTTATTAATTTTAATAGTTAAACCAGAGGAAAAACGAGAAACCATTCTTTCTTCCAAGGAATCAAGAGAATCTGGTTCCTTATCAGAAGTAATAACAATTTGACGATTATTTCTTACTAAACTATTAAATATGGAAAAGAATATTTCATTGGTTTTTTCCTTTCCTGATAAATATTGAATATCATCAATTAAAAGTAAATCAATTGAACTATAATTGTTTTTTAACTCCTCAACAAAATTACTACCCTTAGATAATGCAGAAAAAACATCACGAATAAAATTATCACATTCAATATACTTTATTTTTTTATTTGGATATTTATTTAAATAATGATTACCAAGTGCAATAATTAGATGGGTTTTTCCTAAACCAGTAGATCCATAAATAAATAAAGGATTATAAATTGTTCCTAATCGATTTGCAATTGCACAAACTGCATTGTAAGCACTTTTATTAAATTCGCCAACAATAAAATTATCTAATGTATAATCTTTTATTAATCCATTGCTTGCATTATTATTTTTATGATCGATTATCAAATTATCATCAAAACGAACAAATTTTTTTTCCTCTGGTAATAAAAATTCAATATTTAAATTAGTTTTAGTATATTCTTTTATTAAATTATCTATAATGTCCTTAAAATCATTGACTAAAATACTTTTAGCAAAAATTGATGGAACACTAATATTTAAAACATTGTTTTTAATCCCAATAACTTCAGTGGGTAAAATACAAGTCTCATAAATATTTTTATTATTAAAGGATTCTTTTAATGAACTAATAATCTCTTTTCAAATTTTATTTAATTCTTGCTTATTCATAGATAATTAGTCTTAATTATTTAGAATAAATAGTTGAAGATGAAAATGAAGGATCATTTCCATTGTTATGGTTAGAAGTTACAATTGGAGCTTCTTTTTGTTGTTGACTTGAGTTGGAATCTCCAATTGAATGATTAGCAGCATCTTTTAATTTGTTTTCTCTAGATTTAATATATCTTAAGGTTAAAATATATGATAATCCATAACCTATAAAAATCACTAAAGAACAAGCTGCTAAAGAAGTGATTATTGCTCCAGCAACAAACCCAATATGTTCTTTTTTAAATTTTTCTTTATCATTATTAATATCACTAATTTTATATTTTTGAACATTTGCTACCCCGAAAAGAGTACCTAAGCCAGCTCCAGTTAGAACTAAAGTAGAAGCAATTGATGTATAGAATAATATTGTTTTTGTCTTAAATTTCATATTTTCACTCTCAAATTAATATTTTTATATTACTTATTAATTATATAATGAAAATAATTAATAATAGAAAACTTTATAAAGAGAGCAAGATATGTTTAATTCAATGTTATCTAATATTGTTGCAAAAACCATGGCCAAAAAAATAAAAAATAACACAATCCAAGAAGAGGATATTCAAGATGTTATTAGGGAAATTAGAATATCTTTATTGGATGCTGATGTAAATTTAGCTGTCGTTAAAAAATTTATTAATAATATAAAAGAAAAGACAATTGGTGAAAATATTGGTGAAAATGTTACACCATCAGATTTCTTATTAAAAACAATTAAAGATGAGTTGATTGAAATTTTAGGAAAAAATCAAAAAGGAATTAATTTTAAACAAAATACGCAGAAAATTATGATGGTTGGTTTACAAGGTTCAGGAAAAACAACTACTGCTGCTAAGTTAGCAAATTATGCTAAAACTAAGGAAAAAAAGAAACCGATATTAATTGCATGTGATATTTATCGTCCTGCTGCTATTGAACAACTAGAACAATTAGCTAAAGATAATAAAATTGATTTTTACCAAGAGGGGACACAAGCACCAGTTAAAACAATTAAAAATTGTGAAGATGTTATCAAAAACAATAAAAATGATTTTATTATTGTTGATACAGCCGGAAGATTACAAACTAATGAAACGCTAATGAATGAGTTAGTTGATATTAAAAAAACTTTTAATCCTGATGAAATTTTATTAGTAGTAGATGCAATGAGCGGACAAGATATAGTTAATGTAGCTACTGAATTCCATAGTAAATTAAAATTAACTGGTTTAATTATTACAAAAATGGATTCTGATGCTAGAGCAGGAGCAGTTTTATCATTAATTTCCATCCTAAATATTCCAGTTAAATTTATTGGGGTAGGTGAAAAGGTGCAATCTTTAGAACTTTTTTATCCAGAAAGAATTGCTGATCGTATCTTAGGTCTAGGTGATATTATGACCTTAGCCGAAAAAGCTATGGATGTAATTGATGAAAAAAAAGCTAAAAGCCAGTTAAATAGAATGTTATCTGGAAAAATGGATTTAGAAGATTTATATAATCAAATGGAGCAAATTAATAAAGTTGGTTCCATTGGTGGGATAATTGGTATGATTCCTGGTTTAAGTAAAAAAATTAGTGATAGTCAGGAAGCTGAGATAGAAAGTAAAATGAAAGTTATGAAAGTACTAATGAACTCAATGACTTTGAAGGAAAGAAGAAATCCAAAATTATTAAAAAAGGATGCTTCAAGACGAGTTAGGATAGTAAAAGGTTCAGGACGTTCTATGGATGAATTAAATAAACTAATTAAAAGATGAGAAGAAGGTAATAAAAAAATATCTAACATTGGAACAATGTTTAAAAAAGGTGGGAATCCTTTTAAAGGTGGAGTTGGTTTTTAATTTTAATTATGACTAGTGAAAAAATTAATTGATTTCCTGGGCATATGAAAAAAGCTATTGGAGAAATGAATAAACAAATGAAAAATGTTGATTTCATTATAGAAGTATTGGATGCAAGAGCACCAATCTTAACTAGCAATAGTGAATTAAAAAAATTTTTTAATCAAAAACCAATTATAAAAGTAGCACTTAAAAATGACTTAAGCGATATACAGGACAATGATAAAAATAATGAGATAGTTTTTGGAACTATTAAATCAAAATCATTTAGAAAAGTAATAATTTCTAAAATAGAACAAGCATTTGAAACTAAAATTAAAAGTTTAAAACAAAAAAATTTAAGTAATCCTAATTTTATTGGTATGGTAGTTGGTTTACCAAATGTTGGTAAATCTTCATTAATTAATTTTTTATCCTTATCTAATAAACTAAAAGTTGAGAATAGATCAGGTGTTACAAAAAGACAAAGCATTACAAAAATTAATAATAATTTTTATTTAATTGATACACCAGGAGTGTTTTTTAAAAAAATTGATGATCTTAATGATGGAATTAAATTAGTAGTTTTAAATAATATCAAACGAGAAGTTGTTAATCTTGAATTAGTTTTAAAAATAACATATGATTATTTTTTAAAAAATTATTCCTTAGCATTGAAAAAATTTTATCAAATGGAACAAGTATTACCTTTTAATGAATTTATTCAATATGTTTGTGAAAAATATAAATTTAAAAGTACTAATAATGAATTGGATTTAAATCGAGCTTTTCAATTTATACTAGATAATTTTTCAAATGGATTAGTTTGTAAATTTCATTTTATTTAAATTTGGATAATTTACTTAAAAGAATTGTTCTTGTAACTATAGGGTTAGCTTGAGAATTAGTTTCCTTCATTACCATACCTACTAAAAATTTTTCAACTCTTTCTGGTCTTTGCGGATATTGATTAACTAAGTCTAAATTATTATTAATATATTGCTCAATGATATTTCCGATGAGAGTTTCATCTTCAATTTGTTTAAAACATAATTCATCAATAAGTTCTTTAATTGTTTTCTTGACTTCTAATAATTTTAGTAACAAAATTTTTGCTTGTTTTGAATTTATTTTTTGTTCATCTAAATACAACAATAAATTTGCAAATTCATCAATAAAAGTTTTTGTCAAATCTTTAATTAAAATATTTGTTTTATTTAATACTCCAAGTAATTCAGAATTTATTCAATTAAATACTAATAAATAATTGTTTACTTTTGAACAAATTGATAAAAATAATTGTAAACATTCAATGTTATCTAACAAAAAATTTATCTGTTTATTATCTAGGCCATTTTTAAAAAGATTATCCCTCATTTCATTTAAACTAGGACCAGATAAACTTATAATCTCTTTAATTGTTTTTTCAGAATATTGAAAGACAATAATGTTAGGTTCAGTCATATATCGATAATCAGTAGCATCCGTCTTAGCTCTTAGTGATTCAGTAATATTTAAAGTATCATTATATTTTCTAGTTTCTTGAATTACTTCTTTACCTGATATTAATAATTGTTGTTGTCTTTTTATTTCATATTCAATTGCTTTTCCAACATTAGAAATTGAATTAATATTTTTAATTTCTACACGTGTACCATATGTTTTAGAACCGATTGGATGAATCGATAAATTAACATCAGCTCTTAATAAACCATTTTCCATTTGTGCTAATGAAATATTTTTAAATGTTAAGATTCGTTTTAATTCATGCAAATATTCCATTGCTTCTTGAGCTGAATTTATACAAGGAGTTGAAACAATTTCTATTAATGGACAACCAGCACGGTTATAATCTAAAAATAATTGATTATTTTGATTTATTTGTTTAGCAGTATCCTCCTCTATATGAATTCTTTCAATTGTAATTTTTTTAGTTTGTTGGTTAGCTAATGTAATGTTGATATATCCATTTTGACCTATTGGAAAATATTGTTGAGTAATTTGAAAACCTTTAGATAAATCTGGATAAAAGTAATTTTTACGATCAAATTGAATATTCTTATAATTAATTTTCATATTTAAAGCATCAGCTAACACAATAGCTTTATCAATTACCTTTTTGTTAATAATAGGTAGGATTCCTGGTAAAGCTAGGTCCATAAAAGAAACTAAGGTATTACTAGGTGCATTATAATCACTTTTAGCATTAGAAAACATTTTAGCATTAGTATTAATTACAGTATGAATTTCAATTCCAATAACAACTTTAAAATTAGTCAATTTTAGCTCCTATTTTTTCTATAGCATATGCTATTTTTAAAACCTTTAGGTCTTGCTTATAATCAGCAGTAATATTAATTCCTAATGGTAATTTATTAACACTAATTGCAGGAATAGTAATAGAAGGTAAACCAGCAAAATTTGCTATTTGTAATGCATCATCACAAATATTGTCAGAACTATTATTTTTTAATACATCATCAATTAATGGAGCAATACTAGAAGCACCTGGTAGAATGAATGCATCATAATCTTCAAAAATTGCTTTTGCCCGTTCAATAATTAATGTCCGAATTGATTTTGATTTCAAGAAAATATTTTCAAAATTTTCCCTTGAAGTAACATAGGCTCCAATAACAAAACGTTGTTTTAATTGTTTACCAAATAAATTTGTACGGGATTTAATTGCAATATCTTGGAAATTATTGCCATTTTCACATTCGCCAAATAATAAACCAGTTAAATTTGATCAGCAACTTGCAGCTTCACTATAACTTAATGAACGATAAATAGAACTAATCATACTTAATAAGTCTAGTCCAAAATCAATTTCGTGAATTTCAAAATTAGTTTTTAATTTTGATAAATATTTATCAAATTCTTTCTTTTCTTGCTTATTCATATAATTATATGCATCTTTAAGCAAAACAAGTTTAAATCTTTCTATATTTGTTTCTTGAATCTTACTAAAATAATCATTAGATAAATTAATTGAAGTCATATCGTGCTTATCTTGCTTAGCTAGGGTAGAATAAACTATTGCAATATCTAATACAGAATTGGCTAAAATGCCTACATGATCTAAACTTGGTGCATATGGAAAAACACCATAACGAGAGATAGCTCCATAACTTGGTTTAAATCCTACTATTCCTTGAAACGAAGCTGGTTTTCTAATTGAATCACCTGTATCAGTTGCAATTGCAAAAGTAACAATTTTTTTTGACACCATAACTGATGAACCAGAACTAGAACCACCAGCAATTCTTGTTTTATCAAAAGGATTGGGTACAATTCCATAAGCTGAATAAGTACCAGTCCCTCCTAAGCCAAATTCATCTAAATTATCTTTTGATAAACAAATAGCTCCTGCTTCATCTAATGTTTTTTTTACAAATGCATCATATTTAGGGATGTATTCTTTTAAAAAAAGAGAGCCACCAGTAGTAACTATATCCTTAGTTGCAATATTATCTTTCAAGGAATAAACAATTCCATTTAATAATGAATTGGAATTGTTAAAATGACAAAATGGAACAGTTCTTAACGAACAATTAAAATCCTTATTGATTTTTTTTAAATTCAATAAACTTGTATCATATATTTTTTGAGGAATAATTGTCTTATTAGATAAATCCCTATTTAATGAAATGATGGTACTATTTTTCATTTTTAATTACCACCATATTATTTTTAAAATGTTTACAATTCGAAAAAACTTCTTCATAATTATAATCAACATACTGATCATCATTTAAAAAAGTTTCCAATCTAATTGGTTCAATCATACTAGTTTGCTTAATATTAGAAATATTGATGTCTTTTACTTTATCTATTGATTTAACAATATTGTTAAACTCTTTTTCAATATCAATAATTTCTTTATCATTTAAGTCAAACATTAATTTCATTGATAATGCTTTTAATTTTTCTTTTTTATCCATTTTTAACACCTTATTGTTTTCTTATTCTTTTTCTTGTCTTTTAAGAATATATTAACATTTGTTTTTTTAAAATTATTGGTTGATTCTTGAATATGATTAAATTTTATAATAGGCATAATGATTAATGCTACTGGATATATAATAATTAAATTAATAATAACCATTGGTACAAACAAGACTAATCTAAAAACAAATCATGTTGAATAGTTTAAAGGAGATATCATTGCATCAAAGGTTGGTAATATTAAAATATTACAAAAAATTTCAGTAATAATAATCATCATAAAAACAGGGGCAAAAACCTCAAATCATGTTCCCTTTTTATTCTTCTTCTTCTTTTTTAAATAAACATAATTAAAATAGCAAACTCAAAGAACTAATAAAGATAAAATTGATGAAATAACTATTACTAAAATTACACTCATTAAATTAAGTTCAAATGTAAAAGATAAGAAACTAATCACAAAACTTTGATAATTATTATCTTTTGCAAAGAATAATAAAATTGAAATAATCGATAATAAACAAACAAAAACTGTAGAAAAAATACAAAATTTTAAATATGACTTTTTACTAGATAATAATAATGATTTGATAATACCACCAAGAAAACCAAATAAAATAGCAATAATAAAATAACCAAAATGAAATACACCGGCAGAAAGAGCAACAACTAAAAAGTCAATACTAGCACCCAAAAACATTCCAATAAGAGGTCCAAATAACAATCCTCCAATTTTAATTAAAATACTTTCAACTATTACCCGAGCACCTGATCATATTTTAAAAGCTACACCTATCAAACCAATACTTAATAAATTTAATAAAAAAATTAATGCTAATGATAATGCCAAAACAATTCCGATATTACTCATTGATTTAATTGATATTTTTTGAAAAAGCATGTACTTTTTTTTATAAACAAAACGATAAAAAAGCTTTTTAATTAAAAAAACCGAAAATATTAATAAAATAAATATTCCAATAAATAAAAAAACTTCTCAAACTTGCATAAAACTATCACCTTATTTTATCAATTAAATGATTATTTATTTGAGAAAAAATTTTTGAACCATTAAAGCCTTTATTAAATGAAAGTGGTGATGGGTGTGAAGTTTTTATAATTAAATGTTTTTGATCATTAATTAAGCCACTTAATTTCTGAGCATTATTACCTAATAAAACAAAAACAATGCTTTCTTGTTCATTTAATTTTGCAATCACTTTTTTTATAAATAGTTCCCAACCGATATTTTTATGTGAATTAGGTTGATTCTCATTGACTGTTAAAATTGTATTAATTAAAAGAATACCTTGTTGAGCTCAATCAACTAAATTAGAATTAGTTCTAATAATGCCTAAATCATTTCTTAATTCTAAAAAAATGTTTCTTAGTGACGGAGGTATTGGCATTTTATTTGATACACTAAAACAAAGTCCATCAGCTAATTTTGGTTTAAAATAAGGGTCTTGCCCAAAAAAGACTACCCGAGTGTCTTCAATATCAAAAAAATTAAAACATCTAAAAATCATCTCTTTTTCAGGAAAAATATGATTTTTTTTACTTAAATCTAATAATTTTTTATCTAAATTTATAAATCATCTTTCATCTTGTAATGATTTGATAAAGTTGTTTCAATTCGATGAACAATTAATTGATAAAAAATAACTCATTATTGTTTAATAATTACCTCTAAATCTTTTTTTAAATTTTTACCTTCTTCTTTTTTAAGGAAACTATCAAAATCTTCAGATTTTTTATCGCCAGCAGCTACCTTATTTGCATTACTAATGACATTTAAAATTCTATTTGATTCTTTTTTAGAAGCTCCAAAATAAAATGGAGCAACATTGTTATCAGCAGATGATTTATCAATAATTGTTAATTTACCACTTGGTACTCAATATTGTTTTCCATCAATAGTTGCTGTGGTATAAGGGTTTAAAACAGTTTTAATATCAGTTAATGAAATTGAATAACTCAATTGTGGTTGTTCGAGTGCGTTTGAAAAAGCACTTTTATCTAGTTTATTAAATAAACTTTGATCATTATCCAAAATTCATTTTTGAGTTGAACCACCAGTAGATCTTCATCATCTAAATTCTAACTTTAAATCTGAAAATGTTAGTTCTTCATAATCAGGGTCTTGCTTATCAATAACTGGCATACTAGTGTCATTATCTACAGGCTGCTTAACAAAGTTTTTTATTTCATCAATAACAGATGCTGAACAAGAAACTTGATATAATCCCAATCGGTATGTTTCAGCTCCACTACCTAAATAAGAAGCTAAAGCATAATCAACTCCCTTAAAATCACCTAATGGATTTTCAATTCCTTTTGCTGTTGATTTCCTAGAAATTACAGTTGCTATTGAATTACCAATACCATGCATTCAAGTAGTAAATGCTCCCACTATTTCAAAAACTGAACGAGCTTTTAACTGGTCTAATTTATTTTTATCAAATGCTGGCATTGTCTTAAAACCATCAAGACCACTAGGACAAGAAATGGTTTGATTATTAACTTCAAAAACTTTATCACCAAATTTTGATGTTATTGTTTGTAAAGGAGATGGTGCAGATGAACAAGAAGTTACAAATGGCACAATTGAACCTAAAGTTAATATAAGACCACTACCAATTAATAAGATTTTTTTGTTAAATTTCATGATTAGATTTTAACACAATAATTATTCTTCATAGCAACAATATCTACCACATGTTTTTTCAAAACCTAATTTGATTTCGCCAGTAGCACCATTTCGATGTTTTGCAATAATAAAATCAACAATCATTGTACTTTCATATTTTTTAACAAAATTATTTGAATTAGAATTATCAACTTCTTGACGATCATAGTCTAAAAAAGTTACTAAATCAGCATCTTGTTCAATTGAACCAGATTCACGTAAATCTGAAAGAATTGGCTTTTTATCTGGTCCTTTTCTCTCTTCGATTTTTCTAGATAATTGTGCTACCGCTATTAATGGAGTTGATAGATCTTTAGCAATTGCTTTTAATGCCCTTGAAATTTGTGCAACCTCTTGTTGTCTATTGATACCAATTTTATTAGAACCTTGTACTAATTGAAGATAATCAACAACAACTAATTTGATTTTTTTAGTAGTTGAAATTTTCTTTAATTTTGATTGAATATCTAAAATACTAGCATTTGATGATTCATCGATAATGATTGGAAGTGTACGGACTTTTTCAATACAATCATTAATTAATCTTTGGTCTTCATCACTTCATGTTCCTTTTTTTAATGAATAGGAATTTAAACCAGATTCAATACAAATGATTCTTTCCATTAATTGTCTTGCTGACATTTCTAAGGAAAACATTACTACACATTCATCAGATTCACAATTTTTAGCAGCATTTAATAAAAAGTTTAATGCTAAGGCTGTTTTACCCATAGATGGCCTTGCAGCCAAAATAATTAAATCACCAGCTTGAAAACCATTTGTAAACTCATCAATACTACTAAATCCACTTGTTGTGCCACTTAATGCATTATTTTGTAATCTAATTTTTTCTAATGCATTATTGTATTCTTCACCCAATTCATCTAAAGTTAATAAGCCGCTATTTTGATTTAGACTATTAATAATTGCTTGTAATTCTTTTTGAATTGTTCATAATTCTTCATCAAAATTATCAAAGTCAAAAACTTTTTCACTCATTTGATCTCCAAAATCATTTAGTTTATAAGCAATAGCATTCTTTTTAAGATTAATAAGGTATTTTTCTAAATCTAGTGAATTAACATATAGATTAATTATTCTAAATAAAATTATTTTTAATGGCTCTTTGTAATTATTATCATATTGTTTCAGTCTAGAAAGTAAGATTGTTGGATCAATTTTTCTTTCAACATTAAATAGGTCAATGATTTCTTTATAAATAATTCGATTAATTTCATTTAAAAAATCATCAACATTAATTGTAGAAATAACTTCAAATGCTACATTTTCATCATTTAAAAGAATAGATAAAACCCTTTGTTCAATTTCATCATTTTTTTCTCTTAAATTTTTTTTATTAGAAAATGTGTTCATCTTTACTCCTCTAATACTTTTATATTAATATTAGCTATAACATTATTAAAGATTTTTACTTTAATTTTATGAATACCTAAATCCCAACTTTTCTTTTGGTCAATAATCATAAATTTATCAATATCTTTAAAATCAACATTTACTAAATGCAAAACTTCTTTAATACTAATATGACCAAAAGGTTTACCATTATTAGATTTTAAATAAAAAATATATTCTTTTTTTTCAAGATTTTTTTTAATTTCTTTTGCTCAATTCTCTTTTTGCTTTAAATGGTAATTTTCTTCACTTATTTGAGTTTCTAATTTATCTTTTGAAGTCTTATTATATTGAATTGCCAATTTTTTCTTAAACAAAAAATTCTTAGCATAACCGTCTGAAACTTCAATGATATCATTTTTCTTTCCTAAATTAGTAACATCTGCTAATAAAATTATTTTCATTTTTAATCTTTAACAAATGGAAGTAATGCAAGAATTCTAGCTCGCTTAATTGCATTAGATACTCTTCTTTGGTGTTTTGAGCAACAACCTGATGTTCTTTTGGGAACAATTTTATTTGATAAATTAATATATTTTTTTAATAAATCAATATTTTTATAATCAATATGTTCAATCCCTTTTGAACACAATGAACAATATTTTTTCTTTGGTCTTCTAATGTATGTCATCTTAAACTCCTTTATTTTAGTTCTTCTTCTCAATCTATTAAATTGTATTCTTCTTCTTCAATGTTAGAAACATTTGAATGGTTTTCTTCACTTGAAGAATTAGTTTCAAAAATATCATTTAATGAGTTTTTTTCTTCACTTTGACTATTTATTGATTTCTCATTTTCACTTTTTGCTTTTCTTGAACCAATATTTTTGATAGAAATAACTACTATTTCAGTTGTAGTACTTTTTTTACCTTCCTTGTTAATAAAAGATCTAGTCACTAATTTACCATCTATACTAACAAAGTCTCCTTTTTTCAAATTGTTGCCAATATATTCAGCAGTTTGATTTCAAGCAACACAATTAAAAAAATATGTTTGAGAAAAATTTGTCATATCATTAACAGCAACACTAAAGCGTGCCATTTTGAATTCTTTTTCACTAATTTGATTTTTATAAATTGGATCAGCAGTTAAATAACCTACTATAATAGCTTTGTTCATAATAATTTATTTTTTCTTATTTACAGATTTTGTTTTCTTTTCACTTGCAGTGTCAGGTTTTTTAATTCAACAAGTGTAACAAATGTGTTTTTTATTTTCTAATAAAATTGAAGTATGACAATCACCTTCTTTACATTTAAAACATGTATGTGGTTTTTCATTATAACCAGCTTTCTTTCTTCAATCTTTTAGACGTTTTTGATAGTTGTATTCATCAAATTCAGCTGTTGTTACTACAATATGTTTTTGATCAATGCTAATACCATTTACCATTTTTGGTTTTTCTTTTTTGTCTTCTTTAACAGGGGCTTTTTTAACTTCTTTTTTAGCAACTGATTCTTTTTTAACATCCTTAGATTTTTCTTCTATTATTTTAGATTCTGGTTTAATTTCTTTTTTATTTGCAAATTCAGCTTCACGTGAATTTTTCATTTTTTCATAATCAGATTTACGTTTAGCATAAATTTCTGCACGGATCTGATTTTGTTTAATTTTCTTTTCATTAACTAGTGCTCGATAACCATAATCTTTATTTAAATTAATAATCATATGTCTAAGAATATTTTTGTTGATGCTACACAAACGTCTAAACTCATTTATTAATGCAGGTTTTTCTGTTTCAAAGTTATACTGAAAATAATATCCATGAGTGTCATTTTTAATTTTATAAGCTAACTTTTTAACACCATATTCTTCAACACTTGGTTTTGTTTCCTTAATAGATGCAGCAATCTCATTAGCAGTAGATTTAGCTGCTTTTTCATCTAAATTACCAGAAACAATTATCATAATTTCGTAATTTGCCATTTATTCCTCTCTTTTTTGGATAAAGTCCTTTATTCACTCCAAGGACAAAAGAGTGTTTATATTTTAAAATAACATATAAACATTTAAATATTATAACATAAGTTATAATATATAAGATAAACTAAAAGAATTATTAAGGATGTTTGATAGTGAAAATATTATTTATTGGTGATATTTTTGGTACTCTTGGTATAAAAGCAATCGAAAAGGAATTGCCATTAATCAAGAAGCAATACAATATTGATATGACTATTGCTAATGCTGAAAATGTTAGTAATTGTCGCGGACTTAATGTTCCAGATTACCACAAATTAGTTAAGTTAGGAATTGATTTTTTCACTTTTGGTAATCATACATGAAAACAAAAGGATTATGACAAGATGTTGAGTTTTAATAATGTAGTAAGACCTTTAAATATTGATAGTAATTGCAATATTGGAAAATTTGGGGTTGGAACATTAGTTGTTAACTTCCAAAACAAAAAGATAAGAATAACTAACATTTTAGGTAAATCAGTTTATTTTCAACAAAATGAATGAATTAACAATCCATTTGTTTGTTTGGAAAATGTTTTAGTAGAAGAAAGTAAACAAAAAAGTGATATTCATATAGTTGATTATCATGCTGAAACAACAAGTGAAAAAAATGCAATTATAAGGCACTTTAATGGTAAAGTTGATGCTATTATTGGAACCCATACTCATGTTCAAACCAATGATGCTAAGATTGTTAATAACACAGCTTTTATTACTGATGTTGGTATGACGGGACCGACAGATGGAATAATTGGTGCTGATGGAAAAGAAATTATTGAAATGTTTTTTGAGAAAAAAACTTTTTTTAAACTTCAAGAAGCAAAAGGAAAATATCAATTTTGTGCAGTTGTTTTAGATTTTGATCAAAATAATAATATTAAAGCTATTGATAAAATATTTATATTTGAAAAATAAAGAAGGAAGGTAATAATGTCATCAATTAATAAATTTTTAACTATTGAAGAACAAATAAATAAATTAAAAAATTGTAATAAATTATCTTTTCCCAATGAGGAATCTGTTGAAATATTTAAAATTTATTTAAATGATTATGGTTATTACAATGTTGTAAAAAATAATCGACATCCAAAGATGTTTGAAGATGAAGTAAATAAAATATATTATAAAGATTTTTCATCTAATAACTTAAGATATTTATTTGATATTAATAGAATAGTATCTGGAATATTTTACAAATATTTTCGGGGATTAGAATTGAAATTAAACTCTTCAACAATTGTATCAATAGCAAAAAAACTAGATAAATTTGAAGGATGTCCATACATTGCGTGTTTAAGTCAAAAAAACTTTGAAACTATTTTTAAAAATGCAAATGATAATCTACCATCATCTAAAAAAATGAAGGAGAGTATTCAAAAAAATATTTTTAATATTTTATTTAACAATTTGCAATTTAATGACAACCTAATTAAAACAGAATGTAAAAAAGTAAGAGATTCAGAAAAGGAGTCTTATCTTACAAAAATAAGAAATGGATGGTTTTTTCAAGAAATTAAAAATAATGATAAAAAATTTAATAATTGAGAATATGTAAATATTTTTGCCTTATCTAATACTTTATTATTCTCACAATTAAAAAAAATTTTTAATTTATTATCAGATGAAATACAAAAAGAAATTATTTTTAAGTTTCTAAATAAAGAAAAAGTAAGTATTCAATGTTTCAAAATAATAATATCTATCCTAGTGGATATCAGAAATAATTTAAGCCATAATGGCAATTTACTAAACTATAATATTGAACTAAATGAATTAAGTGATGATGATAAATCAAATAATGAGTTCATGAAATGTTTTAACTTAAAAACAAAAAATATTAATCTAATTGATATCATTAAAATTTCTGAATATGTTTTAAATATTAATAAGCCAAATGATCAAAAAGTAAATATTAAGAAAGAAATTAAGGAAGCAATTAATAAAAAAATTACTTATAGTAAGGATAGGATTAAAACAAAATATAATGATGAAATTTCACCAATTTTAATTAATATTCTTAATGAAATTTTTGATCTTAATCTTAATTAAATAATTTAACAAAGATTAAAGTGTTTGGTTTCTTTTGATAAAAATATCATATTGTTTATCACGAATATTCTGTTCTTTTCCACTATAACCATTTGTCATTTTAGAATTAAATTTAGAGTAGTCCATTTGTTTAGCTACAGGTAATTTTTTTCCTTTTAATATGCTATCATCCACCATATTTAAATATGATCATTCTTTTTCTTTATAAGTATAATTTTTTGGTATATATAAAAGTAAAAATAAACCATAGAATAAATTGCTACATATTCAAATTGCTATCATAACCAAAGTAATGATTGAATAAACAAAATGTTGTTTAATGGAAATGTTTGAAATTAAATTATTAATTGAATTCTTAGCATTTTGCAAAAACTCTTGGATAAATTGTGATGATTCATTAGTATTGGTTAATGATAACAATTTATTATATAAATCACTATAATCATTATTAATATTTTTTACATATCCAAAAAGAATAAATAAAATATTTCAAACACAGTAACATAAAGCAATACTTGCCAAAAAACTAATGAAATTAAAAAATAAACTAATAAATAGTTTCTTCTTATCATGATAGTAATCATAAGCAACTGAACTATATTGATTAAAAATTCTTATTATTACCCAAAATTTTGTATTAATCCTAGTAATAATGCAAAATAATAGTGAGATCAATGAAGCATATCCAAAAATATAAATTTTTCTAAAAATATTATACCCATTTGTTTCATCTACAAATTTAGCTAATCCTGCACCTACTAAATTTTGGTTTGAAGAAACATCAATAATTGTTAATTCCCTTGCTTTAAGTAAATTAATGATAAAAAGAATTATGCAAATAATAAAAGCTATTAAACCAAGTGCAAATAAAGCTCATCCAATTGGTTTAATCAAACGAAATAATCTAAATTCTGAACGATTGTATTTAAAAAAGTTCATATCTATATTTAATTTTATCAATAAATTTATTAATAAAAACAACAAGAATTTCTATATTTTTCTATTTGTTATCATCATGATACATTTTGATACATTTTTTAATATCACCATCATAAGCAATGTTTCCATTCTTAATATAAATCCCTCTTGTACATAAATCTGTTAATGTTTGCTCATTATGACTTACTATTAATAATGTTGTGTTATTATCCCTTGATAATTTATTAATTTCTTGTTTAACTTTTTCATTAAATTTCTTATCACCAACTGATAATGCTTCATCTACAATTAGAATTTCTGGTTCTAATGAAATAATAATTGCCATTCCAAGATGAGATATCATCCCAGCACTATATCTTTTAAGTTCTAAATCTATATATTCTTTTAATTCAGAAAATTCAATAATTTGATTCAATCTTTTTTTGATTTCTTTTTTTGAATATCCTAAAAGGGTTCCTAAGATAAAAATATTTTCTTTACCAATAAAATCGCCTTCTAAGCCGACCCCTATATTTAATAAACTAGAGATACGTCGATTAACAGTTTTTTTACCAGAAGATGGTTTAACAATGCCACAAATTATTTTTAAAATAGTTGATTTACCTGCACCATTACTGCCAATTAGGGCCACTTTTTCCCCTTGATTAATATGAAAACTAATCCCTTTTAAAATTGTATTAGTTCGTTTTTTTCTAGTAAAAGGTAAAAATAATGTTTGTAGTCTTTCTCAATCATTTTTACAAAGAAAATAATTTTTTGTTACATTATTAAATTCAATATCAATTTTTTTATTTTTCATACATTCCTCTAAATAATATCCACAATAAATTTACGAGAGATACGATTAATAATGAAACCACCAGTTCAGAATAATATCAATATTAAAAAGAATGATAAAATTGAATATCATTGAGAATAATCATTAGGTGTAAATAATTCACTATATCCTAAAACAGTTGAACGTAAACCATTTATTAAAAAATTAAATGGATTTATTTGTAATAAAGTGTTAACTACATTATTATCATTTTGAATATGAGGTTGTAAGAATACACCAGAAACTCAAGATAATAACATAGGTAACATTAATAATAAATTTTGAAAATCTCTTGAAATTCCACATAATGGTGTTATTAAATATGAATAACCCATCATAAATAAAAACATCAATAGTAAAACTAATGGTACTTCTAATGAATAAAGAGTGAATGGTTGAGTATTAGGAACACCATCTGTCGCATTACAAATTATAGCTATTATTCAACCAATTATAATTAGAAAAAAATTAAAAGCAAATTTAGATGTATTTACAAAAATAGCAGGAAATATATAGTTAATCCCAAAGAACTTAGGCATCCAACTATAATTTTTAATTGAGTAAGGTCCGGCAATTAAGACATCTCCAAAATATGACCAAGTAAAAACACCTATAATAATTCAAGCTATTCATTTAAAGTTATATGTAACACCATTAATTGTATATGTAATTGTTGAAGTCTCATTTCCAGCTGAACTAAATGCAAATCAATACATAAATAACATAAGTAGTGGATTTATAAATAATCAAGCTCATGATAAAATTGAAGATTTAAATCTTCTTCTTAAATCAATAATAGAAAATTTTAAAATTAATGTTAAATTCCTTTTAAAATTTAAAAATGAAGACATAATTATTTATAATTATAAAGCATTTATTATATTAAATTGGTAATTTATGTATTCATAATCCATATTTAATATTTTATTAGATATAAAGGGGAGTAAATAAATAATTTGATGAATATATTTAAAATTAGTTTTGGAAAAGATAAGATTCCTTGTTTATTAATGCCTTGTTTAGAGCAAGATTATCAAATTATCGATGAAAAAAATAATACTTTTTTTATTAAGGACAATAAAATAGTTGGCTTTAATATTTTTGAATGTTCAATTTTAAAAAAAATAGAAAGGGATGGAAGAATTTTAGTTAATCAATCATTAATAGATTTATTAAAAAAAGAGTTAAAAATTAATTATCTTTTTCCTGATTTTCAAACATATTTTTATGTTGGTGAAATTATTAATTGTATCAAAATAGAAAATACTCATTTATCTTTATGTAGTGTTAATATTAATCAAGAAAAAAACTTACAAATAGTTTGTGGGGCAAAAAATGCAAAACAAGGACTAAAAGTAGTGGTAGCATGTAATGGTATTTTAATGAATAATTTAATGTTAATCAAACCAAGTAGATTACAAGGATATGATTCATTTGGAATGTTATGTAGTCAAAAAGAATTGAATTTAAAAAAATTCAATGATAATGGAATTATTGAATTAAATGATCAGTATCAGATTGGAGCAATATTTAAAGATTGTTATATTTATGAACATAAATAATAAAAAAATTTTTGAAGCTAATATCAAAATTATTCGTTCACTTCCTTTTTATAAAAGAAAGGCATATGAAAAAAAAGCTTTTGAACAATTTAAAATTTTCTTAAAAAAAATTCCTCAAAATGAAAAAATTGCTTTTTGGTTAAATTCTATCGATGAAATTGATGTTACACCATGAATTTCATATGCACTTAATTTAGGATATATAGTTTATCTTATAAGGTTTGAAAAAAATAAAAAAGTATGTTTTATAGAAATTAAAGATATTAATTTTGAAAAAGAATGGTTTAAAAATAGGTTACAACCAAAGAAAACTGAAAATAAAATTGAAGCAATTTCTGTGAATTCTTTTTTTGTTCCTTTGCCTATTTTTAATTTAAAAAAAGAGTTTTGTGAAGATGAATTATATTTAATCAATAACTTGATTTCTGCTGTTAAATATAAAAGCATTGTTGGCTTTGCATATAGCCTACAATGCTTTCATAAAATTGATTTTAAAGAAAAAACTTTTTCTGTTGATTATTTGATTACTAATGCATATACTATTTAAATCAATTAGCGTAATTAAAGCCAGATTCAATAATTATATATGCTAAAGAAATTATAGCGATAATAATACATGTTCAATTAACCCTTTTAATATAGTTAAATTCTCTTGTTTTAACTTCATTAATGGTATCAGAAATAGGGATTGATAAGTCATTTACTACTTTTTTGTGATGTCTAATTTTTTGCATCATACCTAAAGATCCATTCATTAACACAAAGCAAATCATTCCAAATGATAAGCCATGAGCAATTGAATTAGTTAATGTCATCATGATAATAGTAATAAATAGCATAGGTATATCAGCAAAAATTTCTCATTCAAAATTTCTTATTTGAGTAAGTAAAATTGCTCCTACTACTACTAATGCTACAGATGATATTGGTTGCAAGTTGTTAATTGGCATGAATACTTTCATAATCGGCCAAATAGCAATTGATAGTCCAAAACATAGTGCAGTAACAACTGAAGCTAAACCAGTTTTGGCACCTGCAGCTACACCTGTTGTTGATTCAACAAATGATGTTACTGTTGTAGCACCAATACCTGCACCAACAATTGTTGATATTGCATCAACTTGATTAGCCTTAACCATTCAATTTTGTGTTCTCTTATCTAAATCAATCATTCGATTAATAACAATTAAACTTCCAGTAGTGTCAAAAAAATCCATATACAAAAATGAAAGAACACCAATATATGTCATTGGATTAGTTCACATATTAGGGTTAGCAAATCCTAGTCATCCTGCTTTAGCTACATCAGGAAAACTTGAAAAATCACTATAATCTCCTAATAAACCATAATTAGGTAAAGGATTGCCTTTTATATCTGTAGATACAACTGCACCAGATACACATAAAATGATTAATATTATTGCCCCAAGCAATATTGTGATAATCATTGCACCAGGAACCTTCGCAAAGTGCAAAATTAATCCTAAGATAATTAAACAAATAGCTAAAATAACTAATGGATTAGTGAAGTCTCCTAACTTTGAGATTGGAACATTTTCACTACCAGCAATAATTCCAGCATTTTGCAATCCTAAAAAAGCTATAAATAAACCTATACCAGCACCAATAGCAATTTTAAAATTAGTTGGGATTGCTTTAGTAATTTTATTTCTTAAAGGAGTAACAGCAATTATTAAATAAAAAATTCCTGAAAGAATGGTAATGCTCAATGCAGATTCAAAACCAACTGATTGAGCAACAGTAAATGCAAAAAAAGCATTTAAACCCATCCCAGGAGCTAATGCAACTGGCACTCTTGCCCATAATCCCATAAACATTGTTGCAAGAAAAGAAGAAATAGCTGTTGTAAGAAATAATCCAGCTTGATATTGACTTGCAAATCCAACAGATAAATCTGTTGGATTAATTGGAGAACTCCCAACAATGCTAGGGTTAACTGATAAAATATAACACATAGCTAAAAATGTAGTAATTCCACCAATAATTTCTTTTTTTAAAATAGCACCATAAGTATCAAATTTAAAGTATTTTTTAATTCCTTTAAAAAGAGCGAAATTAGAATAATTAAATTCCTTTTTTTTATTATTCATAAATCTCCTTATGTTTTTTGGCAATAGAACATATAGTCAACAACGTTGACTACTAAAAACTAACAACGTTAGTCTATTGCACATCTTTGTGATAACACATAAAATTAATAATGTAAAGTTAAAAATTAAGCTTTAATTATATTTGTGTTTTTTCTAGTGGTCATTCAATCATGAAAGTATTGTGATGCTTGTGCAAAAAATAACATTGATGAAGCAAAAACAAAACAAATAGCTATAAGGTTTCATTTTAAATTACCTAACTCTAAGTGTTTATAAACTTCTGGCATACTACTAGTACCAGTGTGAATGTCTAAAAATAAAGTATTTAAACCAGGTGTATAAAAAATTAGAAATATTAAACCAATTCCTAAAAAGAAAGATCCAATTAAATAAGGATTATTAAACATTTCTTTGCTAAATAAAATCCCTTTTTCACTCTTACAACTAAATGAATAAAAAATCCTACACATACCTAATGTCAAGAAAGCAGCATTAGAACCACACTCAAATCTAATGTTTTGAATATATTCTTCAGTGTCAATTTTACCTATTATATTTGAAGTATCAATTGTGTTTGGATCTAAAAGATAGAAAATACTAAAAAAAGCAATCAGAACAATTACAGTCATAATAAGCGAATCTTTTAGTAAATTTATAATAAATTTCTTATTAATAAAAAATTCATTAGCTAATCGTGGTTTTTCATAAATAACATTATTTTTATACTTTTCTAATCCTAAAGAAAGTGCAGGAAAAGAATCTGTCAAAAGATTTAAGAAAAGTAACTGCATTGCACTAAAAGGAGAAGCAATAATTCTTATACCTAATGAAAATAGTGTGATAACAATGGCAACAAAAACAGTTGCTAAATTTCCAGTCAATAAATATCTAATAGAATTTTTAATATTATTATAAATGCTACGACCAAATTTGATAGCAGAAACAATGGTTGAAAAATTATCATCTGTTAGTATTATGGAAGCTGCTTCTTTTGAAACTTCACTTCCAGTAATTCCCATAGCTACACCAATATCAGCTTGTTTTAATGCTGGTGCATCATTAACTCCATCACCTGTCATAGATACAATTTTATTATTAGCTTGTAATGCACGAACAATTTTGATTTTATCTTCAGGTGAAACCCTTGCATAAACAGAATAACGGGTAACATTTTTTGTTAATGATTCAACAGAAGTTTTAGCAAGTTCAACTCCATTCATTGATCAATCATTATCTAAAAAAATACCAATCTGTTTAGCAATGGCAGTTGCTGTAGATTGATGATCACCTGTTATCATAACTACTTTGATTCCGGCGATATGACATTCCTTAATTGCTTCAATAACTTCTGGTCTTGGTGGATCTATCATTGTAATAAGACCAATAAAAGTAAAATCATCTTCATCACTAAAAGCGATTTCTTTTTTATTTATATTTTTTATTGCAAAGCATAAAACTCTCTGTCCTTTTTGAGAAAATGCAAGATTAGCTTCATTAATTTTTGCTATATCTTGTTTTGTAATCTTACGAACTTGGTTATTTTCTAGAATAGTGTTACATTTTATTAAAATTTTATCAAGGGCACCTTTTGTAATCATTAAATTTTTATTATTCCATTTAATTAATGTTGACATCATCATTCTTTCACTATCAAAAGATAATTCACAGATTCTTGGATTTTCCTTTGATAATTTATTACTATCAAAATTTAATCTATTATAATATTCCACTAAACAAATTTCTGTAGGATCTCCAATTACATTACCATCTTTAACTTTTGCATCTGAACATAAAACACTATATTTTATTAAATTAAGTTGTATGTTATCCTTGATATTAATTTCATTATCTAAATACGATTTGCCATTAACAAAAAAACCTTTAACTGTCATCTTATTTTGGGTAATAGTTCCTGTTTTATCAGAACAAATAACTGAAACTGATCCTAAACCTTCAACTGCTTTTAAATTTTTTACAATTGCATTTTGTTTTGCCATTTTTTTAGTAGATAATGATAAAACAATGGTTACAATTGAACTTAATGCTTCTGGTATTACTGCAACAGCTAAAGCAATTGAAAAATTAATAGTTGATGAAAAACACCCTAAAATTTCTTGAGGTTCTTTATTAGTAAAAGCTATTTTAGAAATATTAAGTACAAATAAAGCTAATGTAATAGCCAAAACTATTCACATTAAAAGTTTAGCAAGACGATTTAAATTTACTTGTAATGGAGTTTTAGTTTCAGTTGTTTCAATTAATAACTTATTAATTTTTCCAATTTCTGTTTCAGAACCAACAGCAGTTACTATTGCTTTTGCTCTTCCATAATTTACTAAACATCCAGAAAAAACACAATTTAACCGATCACCAATAGGAATATTATTTTCTTTAATAATTAAGTTATTTTTAATGATAGCTTCAGATTCACCAGTTAATGAAGATTCATTTACTCTTAAATTATGGCTTTCAATTAAACGAGCATCTGCTGATATTAGGTCCCCAGCTTCTAGGATTAAAATATCGCCAACAACTAATTCTTTAGAATCAATTAAAAAAGCACTATTATTTCTAATTACTTTAGTTTTAGGTGACGAGAGCTTTTTTAAACTATCTAATGATTTTTGAGATTTAATAACTTGAATAGTTCCAAGAATTGCATTAATTATTGTAACTACTATAATTAAAATAAAATCTTCTCATCCATCAATCATAGTTAATTGTTTTCCTCAAGACTTTCCATCAGCTGGAAAAATCGAAATAATTAGTGAGATAATAGCAGAAATTAATAATACTATCATCAAGATATCTTTATATTGTTCAAAAAAAATTTGAATTCAGTTTTTCCTTTTAGCAGTTACTAATTTATTGTCTCCAAATTTACTACGATTATCAGCAACTTGTTTATCATTTAATCCTATGTCTAAATTAGAAGAAAACTCTTTTGCAATCTCATTGACATCTTGATTATAAAAGTTAGTAATAGTCATTATGATAAAATTACCTCAAAATTTGCATAAATATTTTTAGTAGGTTTCTCTCTAATAGAAACATTGTATTTTGATCAATCCACACTTTCATAAATTTTTTTTCACTTTCTTTGGATTGTTTCAGCATTAGACTGCACACATTTTACTGTTTCTTCTAATGTAAAATCACTAATCATACAAGTCAACATTTTGTATCATTTATCATTAGTAAATCTAATTTTTTGAAATAAAGAATTTGTTCTAGGTGAAAACGAGCAATTGCAATCTTTGCATTTAAAAAGAAAGTTTTCTTCATCAATTAATATTATATTTTTACCACTACACTTACTACAACACTTAGCAGAATGACACTCATCATAAATATCTTTAAAAATAATTTGCACTATATTTTCAATGCTAATTGTTTCTTTTAATTGTTGATTAAAATTTTTATTATTCATATTTACTTATGGATTTAATTATATAGTTTTTCCAAATTTATATCATAAAATTATATAATAATTTATAGAAAATATACAAGGAGAATTTATATGAATATAAAAAATACAAAAGAGTTTAATGATCTAATTGATAATAACGAATATGTTGTTGTTGATTTTTTTGCTGAATGATGTGGACCATGCAAAATGTTAACTCCAATTTTTGAGGAATTAGCACAAGAAATTAAAATTGCAAAATTATATAAAGTAAATGTAGATGACAATGAGGAACTATCTATAAAATACAATGTTGAAAGTGTTCCAACAATTCTTTTTATTAAAAAGGGGAATGTGGTTGATAAGCATATGGGATTCATTGCAAAGGATGCATTGATTGAAAAAATAAAAAATAATGCTTAATTAAAAATTAAAACTATATATGGAAAATTTAAAAAAAGAACTTAGTTATTTTGATGTTCTTGGTGTTGATGAGGATGCAGATTTAGAAACTTTAAAATCAGCCTATAAAAAATTAGTTAAGCAATATCATCCAGATAAGTATCAAGATCAAGCTAAAAAAAAAGAAGCTGAAAAACAATTTAAAATTATAAAAAAAGCCTATGATGCTCTTATGGAAGAATTTGAGTATAAAGACTATAAAGAATCATTAGATAAAGTTGTTGCTAATGAAGACTTTATTAGTTTTTTTACAAGTCATAATATCAATAAAACTGAAACCTGAGCAGAAGCAGATAAAAATAATGATGCCTATGATGAAGCATATAAATTTATCGAAAGTCAAATAAAGAAATTTAAAATAGACTGATTATATGTTTTTGAATGTATTAGAAGAGATAAAATGTTTATTCATTGGGAAGCTAGTAATATTCAATTAAAAAGGATATTGTTAAAGGAAACAATGTTTAGAAAAAAAATTATCAATATGCCTCTATATGAATGTTTTATTAAAAATAGAAAATTATTCCTTAATCCAAATGTAAAAATAAACATCTATGTTAATCCTAAACTTCTAGGTAACAAAGTAGAACAAAAAATAAGCTATACTTGTCCAAAAATTTGTGAAAGTTGTTTTGGTAGTGGTTGTATAAAATGTAATAACGGAATAACTTACCAACAAATGACAAAAAACTTAAAGTTTACTAATATTGAAAATAACGATTTATTTGAAATTGAAAATTCAGGTTTTCAAAGTAAATTATGTAAAGGTTCTTTATTTATTAAATTTATTTTTAATAATGAACAAAAAGAACCTTTGCAAGTGAAACAAAAGAAAATTAATAATGAAATAAAAATTAACTATTTAGACAATGAAAAATTACTAGAACTAAAAATATTAATTGTACAAAAACTACAAATTTTTTTAAATTTTCTAAAACAATATAAAATCCATGTTTTTTATTCCTCAATTATAATTTTATTAATAATCATTATTATTCTTTTAGCTTGTTTATTGTAGGTGTTAAATGAAGAATATTACTTTTAATGAAGAAGTAAGATCAGAAATATGTAGTTTAGATTTTGATGAAAATAGTTCTTACTATATCTTATTAGGTTTATTTATTAATGCAGTTGAATTAAAATTATGTAATCAAAAACAATCTTATGTTATTGCTACTCAATATCCTCAATTAATTAGATTAATGAATAAATTATTAAAAAACATTAATTCTAAATTTAATTCTAATATCTATATTGATGAAAAAAATAATATTAATAACAAAAAAATCATTAAATTAGAAATTATTGATCAAGATAATCAATTTGAAAAAATTTTTAACTTAACCAAGTTTGATATCAATATATTAGATGATGAAAATAAACAAAAATCTTTTATTCTTGGAGCATATCTTGCAGGTGGTTCAATTAGTTTTTCTACAAAAAAATCATCATATCATTTTGAAATTAAATCACACAAGATGAATTTTTTATTAGATTTAAAAACGTTGTTAAAAAAATTTAATATAGAAACAAAAATTATTAGTTATAAAAATAAATTTATTTTGTACTTTAAAAAAGGAGAATACATTTCTGATTTATTAAAACTTTTTAATGTTGTTAATTCGTTATATAAATTTGAGGATTTTAGAATTAAAAAAGATTTTTCTAATTCCTTACAAAGATTAAATAACTTAGAGGTATCAAATATAAATAAAACAATTCTTGCGAGTTCAAAACAACAACAATGAATTGCTAAGATTGAAAAAACTAAGTATTTTAATCAATTAACAAAAAATGAAAAAATATTTTGTAAAATCCGTTTAGAACATTCTGAATATAGTTTAAGTACTATTAGTAAGATTATGAAAAATGAATATAATATTAATATTTCTAGAAGTGCAATTAACCACTATATTAAGAAAATCAAAAATATTTATAATAAAATATAAAAAATACAAACATAATAATTATGGTTAAAAATAAAAGAAATTTAAAATTAAAAAAAATAGGAAAATGAATGGGTGCTTGTTTGCTTTTGTTATTAGTGCCGTTTGCTAGTGTTGTTACAATTGTTCTTTCTTGTACCTATAATAAAACAGAAAATAATATTGCGCTGTTACCACCCCAATCTAACAATGAAGAAACTATTAACCTTGCTAATACCTTATCACTAGAATCTTCAATAGGATTTAAGTCTTCTAATGAATTATTTAATTCTTTAAATGGTTATAAAAATATGAAAAATAAAATAATTGATGAAGTACAAAAAAGCAATTTTGATTTTACTTCTTCTACTAATTGAGAAGAGAATGCTAATAAATTCTTTGATATAGTAAAAGATTATGGAATTGTAGGTAATATTGGTGATAGTCCTGAACAACGTTTGGAACTTTCTCCAAGAATTGATGAAAAAAATCTTCAAAAATATACAACTAAAAGAATGTTAGATAAATTCTCAAGTTCAGATTCTTTGCTAGCAAAAGATTGAACAGATAAGATTAATTTAGAAAAATTTAATGACATAATTAAAAATAATCCATTTGGTTTTTTACCATCGAATTTTTCTGAATTTTTATATCTTATTAAACTAGATGATTTAGCTTCATTATTTAAAATACCAGGATCAATCAAACAAATATTTGCTAATTTTGATGACGATAAGGGAGAAATTGAAATACTAATAATTAATAATAATTTAGAAAAATTTATTTTTAATTTAGATGTAGATAAGTTAACTAATTTAAAAAAAAATAATGATTTTTATCAATACATTTATGATCGAAGTTTTAGAATTAGTTTTCCTGTCTATGTTTATAAAGATGAAGCTTCCCCATTTAGTTCAACAAGAGATTATCGATTTAAAAAAACTACACAAATTGGTAGTGCATGAATTGTAGATCGTATTGTAAATAAAGATAGATATGAATTTTTAATTGCTACTAATGTCCATGTTCTAAGTTTATCTATGACATATAATAAATATTTTTTTCAAAGTCCTAATTCAGTCAGTGAACCTTTTGAAAAATATTGGAATGCTGGTTTTTGAAGCAACGAATATAAAGATAAAATTATTGATAATAATATTAATGGATCTAAATATCAAGAATTAAAAAAGGTTGATAGAGACAAACCAATTCCAGTTAAAATAGGGAAGACAAATAATGAATTAGTAGATGATGCTAACAAAAATCAAAGAACAGAAGACTTAGTTGATAGTCTATCTAGTGAAAATTATATTGATAGTATTTTGTATACTCCATTTTTTGATTCAAAAGCAGTTCGAACATTACAAAGAGATGATGGTTTAATTTTTGATGATAAATTATTAGGTCTTATTAAAAATTCAGGTATGGATTTTGCCCTTTCAAAGATATCCTTAACAAATGAACAAATTAAAAATTTTTTTCCAACTCTTTATAAAGTGTTAGATACTGATAAAGAAAAAGATTGATATATTGGTTTAAATAGCAATCTTATTTCACCCTCACAAACAATTTTTTCCAGTGGATATAATAATTTATTTGATTGGACAAATGCTAAATTTGATAGTGGTAGAATCTACGTAAAGAATCGACAAATTGATCAATACAATAACTATGATATTCTTAGATATTGAACTAGATATGATGAAAAGATTAATGATGAAAGAAATAAAAAACAAGCTTATTATTATAAGAAAAAAATGAGAGAGGATTTAGAACATGGAATGGATTTATGATTTGCTAATAATCAAGCAAGCTTTTATTTAGGTAAACCTAATAATTTATTAAAGCCTGGTTGTAGTGGTTCATTAGCTATTAATTCTCGGTTTGAACCAGTTGGAGTATTAAATTCTGTCGTATTTGATGGTGACAACATTGATGATGCTACTAATTTTGCAAATGCTATTGTTTTATTTAATTCAATAACTAAAAATGCTGATACTTCTTGAAAAGGAAATGTTGCAACAGATGTTAAATCATTTCTAGAATTAAATAAAATTAAAACTTTTTCTATCAATAATTAAATTAATTTCAAAATTTAATTAGCAATAGATATATAATTAATCTATGTTTGACATTAATTTAATAAGAAATCAGTTAGATAAAACTAAAATAAAATTAAAAAATAAAAATTATGATGTAAGTCTTTTAGAACAAATTGTTGCAAATGATAAAACATTACGATTGCTAATGACTAAGCAACAACAATTTAATAATCAAAAAAATATCTTGTCTAATGAAATTTCAAATCTAATAAAACAAGATAAAAATAATCATAAAATTGAAGAATATAAAAATGAAGTTATTAAAATTAAAAATGAGTTAGAAAAAATAGATAATAAAATTTTAACATTAGCAAATGATCTTAAAAAAGATTTATATTTATTACCAAATGTTTGTGATGATGATGTACCAGTTGGTGAAAATGAAAATTTTAACAAGGAAGTGAAAAAGTATGGTGAACCAACAAAATTTAAATTTACTCCATTACCGCATTGAGAAATAGCAAAGAATAAGCAATTATATCTAACTGAAGAATCTACTAAATTAACAGGTATTCGTTTTGTAACATATTATAAAAATGGTGCTCGTTTATACCGAGCATTGCAACAATTTACTTTAAACGAAAATGTTAATGCTGGTTTTAATGAAGTGTTTCCACAAGTAATTATTAATAGTGATTCATTGTATGGTTCAGGACAATTACCAAAATTTGAAGAAGATTTATTTATGATTAATAATTCTAATTATTATTTATCACCAACAGCTGAAGTTCAACTAGTAAATATCTATCGAAATAAAATTATTGAAAAAAAAGACTTACCTATTAATTTAACAGCTAATACTGCTTGTTTTCGAAGTGAAGCAGGTTCTGCTGGAAAAGACACCAAGGGAGTAATTAGATTACATCAATTTCATAAAAGTGAATTGGTATCTATTTGTCTACCAAAGCAATCAGAAGAAATTCATGAAAAAATAACTAAGCAAGCAGAATCTATCCTTGAAAAATTAGAACTACCGTATCGAAGAATACTATTGTGTACAGGTGATACTGGATTTAGTTCAGCAAAAACATTTGATCTTGAAGTTTGATTACCTTCATATCAAACTTATAAGGAAATATCTTCATGTTCTAATTGTCGTGATTTTCAAGCAAGAAGAGCAAAAATAAGATATAAAGATGAAAATAAAAATGAATTAGTTCATACTCTAAATGGTTCTAGCTTAGCAATCGATCGGTTATGATGTGCTATAGTTGAAAACTATCAACAAGAAGATGGCAGTATAAAAATTCCTAAAGTTTTAATTCCTTATATGGATGGTATTAATAAAATATAATAAATTATAATTTCAAAATTTGCTTTAAATATTTTGCAGTATAAGAAACATCATCTTTCCGACAAACTTGCTCAGGTGTTCCAGTGGCAATAATTGCTCCACCTTTATCTCCACCATCTGGACCAATATCAATAATATGATCTGCTACTTTTATTAAATCTAAATTGTGTTCTACAACTAAAACAGTATCCCCATTATCAACAATGCGATTTAAAATTTTGATTAAGTTATTAACATCATTAAAATGTAATCCTGTAGTAGGTTCATCTAATACATAGATAGATTTTCCAGTTGGTTTTTTTTGTAGATATTTTGCTAACTTAATTCTTTGTGCTTCACCACCTGATAATGTAGTGGAAGAAGCTCCTAATTTTAAATAACCTAATCCAACATCATTCAATGCTTTAATTTTGATATAAATATTGGGGATGGTTTTAAAAAATTCTAGTGCTTCCATAATAGGCATTTCTAAAATATCATAAATATTCTTTCCTTTATATCTAATTTGCAATGTTTCATCATTATATTTTTGTCCATTACATTCGCTACATTTAACATATACATCAGGTAAAAAATGCATTTCAATTTTGATTACTCCATCACCTTGACAATGCTCACATCTACCGCCTTTAACATTAAATGAGAATCTACCTTTTAAGTATCCTCTAGCCTTAGCTTCTGGTAACATTGAAAATAAATCTCTAATATCATTAAATAAGCCTACATATGTTGCTGGATTGCTTCTTGGTGTTCTGCCAATTGGATCTTGAGTAATAACGATAATTTTATCTAAATGATGACATCCTATTAGATCTGTATAAGGTAAAGGAATTGCAAATGGATTACTAATATTTTTTTCAATTGCTTTAACTAAAGTCTGCATAATTAAGGTTGATTTGCCTGAACCAGATACTCCAGTAACTACTACTAATTTATTAAGAGGAATAGTTACATTAACATTTTTTAAATTATTACCCTTAGCTCCTTTTAATACTAGTTTATAACCATTACCACCACGTCTTGTTTTAGGAATTTCAATCATTTTCTTCTTAGATAAATATTGTCCAGTAATTGATTCTTCATTGTTCATGACATCATTAACACTACCAGCAGCAACTACATTACCACCAAAACTACCTGCACCAGGTCCTATATCAATTAGGTAATCAGATTTCATCATTGTATCTTCATCGTGTTCAACAACTATTAAAGTGTTGCCTAAATCTCTAATTGATTTAAGTGTGTCTAGCAACATATCATTATCTTTTTGGTGTAATCCAATTGATGGTTCATCTAAAACATATAATACACCAGTTAAGTGTGAACCAATTTGGGTTGCTAATCTAGTTCGTTGTAACTCACCACCAGAAAGTGTTGATGCTAGTCTTGATAGTGTTAAATAATCTAATCCTACATTTTGTAAAAAACCTAAACGATTAACAATTTCTTTTAAAAGCAAATCACTTATTGTTCTTTGTTCATTGTTTAATTTTAGATTTAAGATAAAATCAATAATATCTTTGATAGATAAATCTGTGATTTCAATAATATTTTTATTATTAATTAAAACAGATAAAGCATCCTCATTTAATTTTTTACCTAAACACTTTTTACACTTTGTTTCCATCATGTATTTATTGTAAAATTCTCTAGCTAACTCACTACTTGTTTCATGGTGTTTTCTTTTAATTGAATCAGCAATTCCTTCAATATAATCAATTTTATGGAATGTATTACCAGCAGTAGAAGTAAGATTAATTTCAATTGGTTCATGACTACCATGCAAAATAATATCTAATTCTTCTTTTGATAAATTTTCAATTGGTTTTTTAATATCAATTTTATAAAAATCTAACATTATCTTAAATTTTTGTCATTCTAGATTTTCCGTATTAACAGTATTTTTAAAATAATCAATACCACCATCAAAAATTGAAAGTTTAACATTAGGGATGATTTTTTGAGCAGATGGTTCATAGGTAAAACCTAAACCTTTACAATAATCACATGCTCCTATTGGAGAATTAAATGAAAATAATCGTGGTTCTAATTCAGGTAAAGAAAAGCCACATTTATCACAAGCATAATTAATGTTAAAGTGATGATCCATATCATTTATATTTACAATAATAGAACCATTTGATTCTTTTAAAGCTAATTCAATTGAACTTGTAATTTTTTGTTTGGTTTCATTATCTTTATTTAAAATAATTCTATCAACTACCAAATCAAGATTATGTTTTTCATTTTTATTAATGGAAAACTCTTCATCAATGTCAATAATGTTACCATCTAATCTTATTCGTAAAAAACCTTTTTTTCTAATATCATCAATTTCTTTTACAAAACTACCTTTTTTCTCATTAGCAATGGGTGCCATAATTATCAATCTAGATTTTTCATTATTAGACATAATGGCTGAAACAATTTGTTTAATAGTTTGTGTTTTAATAATTCCATGTCCTTTAGGACAATAGGGAACGCCTATCCTAGCAAATAAAACTCTAAAATAGTCATAGATTTCAGTAACAGTTCCAACTGTTGATCTTGGATTATGATTAATAGTTTTTTGATCGATGGCTATTGTTGGGGATAATCCTTCAATAGAATCAACATCTGGTTTATCATTATTACCTAAAAATTGTCGCGCATAAGAAGATAAAGATTCTAAATATCTTCTTCTACCTTCAGCATATATAGTATCAAAAGCTAAAGAAGATTTTCCCGAACCTGATAAACCAGTTATAATGACAAGTTTATTTTTAGGAATATCTATAGAAATATTTTTTAAATTATTTTCTCTAGCTCCTTTAATGGAAATTACATTTTTCATATTACATTAATCATAATCTTTTTTAAATGAATTTTTATATTTTTTAAAAATAATTAAAATTAATATCAAAATAAAGAAAACAGGAATAGTAATTAATAAAATTATAATTCAATAACTATATCTACAATATGAAATAGAATTATTTGTTTCAAATGCCTGTATTTTACTATCTCATGATTTTTTTTGCTGTTGTAAATTATTAAAATTATCACTCAATTTATCAATATAAAAAAATTTTAAAAAATCTTTTAAATCAACATCAATATCTAAAATATTATCCTTCTCATTTTGGATCGATAAATTATTATCTTTAAATAATAAATTAATTTTATTTCTTTTTTGGATATCTTTATTTTTTAGATAATTTAAAATGGGGTGAAAATACAAATCATGAATTCATTGATTATTATTTTTATTAATGGGAATTTTATTCTTAGATAAATCAATTTTTATATTAATGTTTCTTGGATTAGAATAAGTATTATTTATTAACTTTGTATTATGGTGAATAATCTTTTTTAAAAACAATCTTTTCTCAGTATTAGTTTTTTGGATAGTTCAATTATTAGAATCACTTACTTGATTGTTTCATTGTAAAAAATAATTATTAATCTCATCATAGTTAGTAATATTTAATTTTACTAAATTGTTGTACAAATCAAATATAACCTTGTTAGTTCTTAATTTACAAAGAAAGAAACCATTATCACATCTTATATTATCTTTACTTTTTATCTCAACTATATTCAAAAAATTTTCATTTATGTTTTTAATAAAATTTTGTTTAAAATTATCTTGAAAATCTCCATTTGTTTGGTCGATAAATTTTCAATTTTTAATTTCTAGAATCGCATAAAAAACTCCTTGATAATTATTTGGTATATAGTTAAATCAATTATTTTCAAAATTAATTTGTAAATCATTAGCAGCATTTCTTAAATTCTCTATTCCAAAGAGTTCTATTAAATTTTGTTTATTTGATTCACAAATACTATAAATATTGCTAAAAATACTATTATTTTTTTGATCAAATAATTCATTTAATTTTTTTAAAATTTGATTTTTTCAAGTATTAATAATTTTATTATTTTCTACTTTATTAACAAGTTCACCAGTACCAACAATATTGGAAACATAATCATTTAAATCTAAAATAATGCCATTAGTGTTTATATGTTTAATTTGAGATCCAATATTTAAAGCATTATAACGATATAAAATGGTAAAACTCAGATTATTAAATCAATTTTCTGAATAATCTGTTGCATCGATAAATCAATCATCATTGATTTCCTTAGATTGTACTTCTTCACTAGAATAAATAATATTGATACTTTTAATATCAATTTTTAATAAATTTATATTATCAATATTAATTGATTCAAAAAAATTACAAAATCTATATTGGTCTCATATTAAAATTTTGTATTCTACATTATTGATATTACAGTTTACAAATATCTTATTGTTTCTAAAAAATAAAATAATTGTTTCATAAAAATCATCAGCATTTTCTAAATTAATCAATTGTTGATGATTGATTAAATTATTAGTTATTAATGATTGGTTTAAATTATTTAATTGAGCATTATAATCTCCATTAATTTCATAATTATTGTTATTATCTAATGATTTTTTTAAATTAATTAAATCGTCATAATTTTTAAATTTTAATAATTTAATATTTTCTATATTTTTTTCTAATGATTCTAAACTAATTTCATTATTAACCCATGTGTTATTTATAAAATTTAAATTAATAAAATTGGTTAAATATTCAATTAAATATTTAGCATAAGAAAGAGTCTTTAGTATCTCAAAATTTTCAGAAAACTTAAAAATTTGATTATTAGCTATAATACTATCTTCATTTCAAACTAATCCATTATTAGAAAATTCAAGACGATTAAATGTTAAAAAAGATCTAATAATATTTTTATTATTAACGTTTTTAATTATGATGGTTTTATCAAAACCTTGTTTTTGATAAAACCCACTAATGTACATTCTAATTTGGTGAGTATAATAATTATGATTTGGATAAGCTACTGTAATATCATCATCAATTCAATCTGTACTTGTTTGTTTAAAATTTGTTGAAAATTGTTTACCATATCATGTTGATAAATTATTTATTGGTGAAGCTAATTCATATGGGCCATTTTTATTTTTAATAGTTTTGGTTTTATTATTTCATCTAGCACCAACCGGATCACATCAATTAGGATCTGGGTCTTTAAAGGTATATGAGAATTCTTTTGGAAATATATTAACATGGGCAATTTTATTTTTAAAATCGAAGTTAATTTGGTTTGTATAATTATATGTATAGTTACTTTCTCAACGTTTTCAAGAAGTTTCTATATTTAAAGTAAATAATTGTTTTAAAGTTTTTTGTTTAAAAATTATTGATGTATCTAAAGTAGTATCATCAATAGAATTGTAATTTTGAATATCATTAATAATTTCATTTTGTAAGCTATTATTAGATGATTTTGAAATAATAGTTTGTTTAGTTATAATGTTGGGAACATTACTAATTGTTAATAAAATAGGTAATGTTGCAAGAAATATATTTCTAAATATCATTTTGTCCTCCTTTTTGCTACTATCATATATAACAAGACATTTTTTTTCGTTTTTTTTCTTTTTTTTAAAAAAAAATAAAATTTTTGCAAAAATTTGAAATTTTTTTACCTTAGTTATATAGAGGAGGTAAGAAATATAAAACAAATATCAAAAAGTGAAATTTTAAGCTTAATTAAGCAATATAATATTAATGAAGCATCTAAGAATGAGTATTTAGATGAATCAATTGAAGTCAACATTAAATTTGGTAATCAAAAAATGAATAAACAACCAACAATAAGAGAATTAATATTAAACATAACTAGTGAAGTAAAAGAAATGAAATCAGATATAAAAGAAATTAATGATCGGTTAGATAAAGTAGAAACTGAACTTAAACAACAAAAAAACACCATCAATGAAATAAAAACAGATATTAAACAAATTAATGGACGATTAGACAAAATTGAAAACTGTCCAACTATTAAAAAAGAACTAGGTTTGTAATGAAAAATCATTAAAAAATCATTTTTTTAAAAATTTTTGCAAAAAATTTGGAATTTTTTTACCTTAGTTTTAAGTAGGAACATAATCTAAGAAAGGTAAAAAATGGAAAATACAATTGATAAAGTAACGATTATAGCAATGTTAAAAGATTATAATATTACTAGAGCATATCGAGTTCTAGACAATGATTTTTGACAAGTACACATCTATTTTGGAGAACACAAGATGAAACAACCAAGTTTAAGAGAATTAATAATAAATATTGCAAGTGAATTAAAGGAAGTAAAAACTGATATCAAGCAAATTAATGGACGACTAGATAAAATTGAAGTTAGATTAGATCATGTAGAAGAACAACAAAATGAGATGAAAAATGATATTAAAATATTAAAAGTAGAAATGACAGAAGTAAAAACAGATATTAAACAAATTAAAAATTGTCCAACTATTAAAAAAGAACTAGGTTTGTAATGAAAAATCATTAAAAAATCATTTTTTTAAATATTTTTTATAAATTTTTGCAAAAAATAGAAATTTTTTACCTTAGTTATAGATGAGGTGAAAAATATGAAACAAATAACTAAAACTAAATTATTTAGTTTAATTAACAAAAATAATATAAATAGTTCATATAAAAAAGAATGTTTAACAGTCAATAAAATAGTTATTGAGTTTGATAAAAAATAAACAACTTTCAAAAATTATTGAATCAAAATTATTTTATTGTCCTTAATTATGACTAAGAAACAAAAATAAATTTTCTATTTAGAAAGTTAAAACCTTTTATAGTTTTATTTAAATGAGGTAATAAAATGCTTAAAATAAATTATCAAATGAATAATAATGATTGTGGTATATGTGTCTTAATATCTTTAATAAATTATTTTCATAATTCCAACATATCATACGAAAAATTATTAAAAGAAAGTAATCTTTCAAAAAATGGTTTAACTATTTATGATTTAGAAGTAATGGCAAATAGATATGGAGTTGGTTTAGAAAGTTATAGTATTTCTTTTGAGGAATTTGAAAAATATCAAAATAAAAAATATTTTATCTTAGTTCTAAACAAAAATGGGGGATTACATTATGTAATCGCAAAAAAGTATAAAGAATTTATTGAGATTTTTTGTTCTATTAATGGTAATTATAAAATAACCTATCAAGAATTAAAAAAAGAGTGATGTGATATTTTAATTGAATGTTCGAAATCCTCATTAAAAACTAAAAAAATATCTACTAATAAAGGGATTTTAAGTGAGATAAATTGAAAAAATTTTATTCTTACTAATCTTTTTAACATCATTATTTTATTTTTTGTAATTTTTAATACCACATTCTTACAACATATTATTAATCTTGTTATTAACATAAATACATTAACTAACATTTTATCTATTGCTTTAACATTTTTAATAACATTTACAATTAAATTTATTGGTAATAGCCTAATAAAATTATATTGCTATAAAAGTATTTGATTAAACTATCAACAAATGCATTTTAAATGTTTAAATAAATTGCAAAATAAATACCTAACATTTTTTAACAAAGTTAATATCAACCATTTAAGAAAGATGGATCATTATCTTTTTCAAACAAGTAGTTTTTTAAACTTAAAAATAAATGAATTGTTTAGTGATATATTAATTATATTTTGTGGTTTAATTTTTTTATTTAATCTAAACTGATACTTAACATTAATAATTATTGCTTTATTAATAATTATTGTAGCTATTGATACTTTTAAATATTTTTATTTTAGAAAAAATATCAATAAATTTGAAGAATATCAAAATAATTATGATAATAGTTTGCATGAATTTTTAAATGATATCAAAAATATTAATTATAAATTTTATTCAGACGAAAACCTAAAAGAAGTAAAACATAATTTTTTAAAAAACAAATCTTTTTTAACTAAAAATATTAATGATGAAGACAATTTTAATATTGGTGAAAACTTTATTTTTCATTTATTTTTTATTCTTATCATCATCTTGTGTTCTTACTTTATTGTTAATGAAAAAACAATTACACTTGCTCAATTAACGCTTATTATTGGTATTTTACAAATGTTAATTAGTTCAATTAAGTCTATTTTAAATGTATTAACTAAAATTCCGCAATATAAATTTAGCTACCAAATTTATAAAAATATTTTAAATATAGATAATAAACCTATAAGAATTGGAATTACATATTTCAATCAATTATCAAATATAGAATATGGCAAGTATAAAATATGAAACGATACTCTAATAACTGGAGCTTCTGGTGTAGGAAAAACATATATGTTAAAACAGATTTGTAATATGATATGTAATGATAATATCAATATAAAGTTTGATAATTTAGATAAAATATTTCTAAATGAAAAAATTTATCAAAATCAATTTATTTATTTAAATAATAATTCAGATTTTAAATTAAAAATAATTATTGAATTACTCCAAAATGATAATCATGAAATTGTAAAATATTTTCTTGATAAATTAAAAATTAAAAATTTTGAAGATTTATCGTCAGGACAAAGACAGGTATTAACATTTTTAGGTCTAATCAATGAACAAAATAAAATAATATTATTGGATGAAATATTAAGTAATGTTGATCAAACTATAAAACAAGAATTAATTAAAATTGTAAAGCCAAAAATTTTACAAAATAATTTCTTGGTTTATGTATCACATGACAAAATGCTTAAAAATCAATTTGCAAATATGGTGATTTATGAATAAAAAAATAAAAATACTAGCAATAATTTTTTCAATTTTAGTTTTAGTAGTCCTTATTTTACTTTTATTTCTAAAAATTGATAACTTTGTTACTACTAATATAATAAAAGAAAATAATAATTCTTTTATCATACTAAAAAATGATGACTACAAAAAAATTAAAGATAAAGATAAAATTACTTTTATTTTGAATGAAAATAAGTTAACTAAAAATGTTAATGAGGTTTTTAATTATAATAACTATACTTTTTTACAGTTAAATCAAATATTTACTAAAAATGATTTTGAAACAATAAGTGTTTTCATCCAATCAAAAACATTATTTTGCTTTTAAGAATATTTCATATTTATTATCAATTAATTTTTTTAATTCATTAAAAGCATCATTTTTAGAAACATTTTTAAAAATTTTTCCATCCTTAAAAATGATGACTTTATCACCACTTCCAGCCAACCCAATATCTGCATGTTTTCCTTCACCAATTCCATTAACTACACATCCTAAAATTGAAATTGTTAAAGGGAAAAATTTAAACTCACAATATTTTTCAACTTTATCAACAATGCTAAAAATATCATAATTTAATCTACCACAAGTAGGACAGGTAATTATATTAACGCGATTATTTTCAAGTTTTAAATTATTTAATATTTTGTGAGCAACTTTAACTTCTTCACAAGGATCACCACTAATTGAAATTCTAATAGTGTTTCCAATCTTTTTATTTAGTAATGGAGCAAGTCCAATTGTTGATTTTATTGTAGCATCTAAAAGTGTTCCAGCTTCTGTAACTCCAAGATGAAAGGGATACTTAAATTTTTTAAATGCTTTTTCATTTACTCTAATATTTAATAATGGATCAGAACACTTAAAAGATAAAACTAATTTATCAAATTTTTCTTTGTTAAATATTTTTAAATAATCATCCATTAAATTAATCATACTTTTAGCAATATCTTTTTTATTTCTAGTCAAATATTTTTCAGGAATTGATCCTGAGTTAACACCTATTCTAATTCAAATGTTGGCTTTTTTAGCTGCTGTAATAATTTGTTTAATTTCAGTTGGATCAGAAATATTACCTGGATTTAAACGTATTTTACTGACGCCACTAGCAATTGCTTTTAATGCATAATTAAAATTAAAATGAATATCTGCAATAATTGGTAAAGGAGATTTTTTGCAAATTATTTCAAGACTATTAGCATCTTGGTCATCAAAGACTGCAACTCTAACTAAATCACATCCGTATTTGGCTAATGCTTTTATTTGTTCTAATGTCTTATCAATATCTTTGGTTTTGGTATTGGTCATTGATTGGATTAATATTTTATCTTTAAAATCAATATGTTTAGTTTTCATATGTTTTTTTGTTTAATGGACCTTTTATTTTACAAGTCACTTCTAGCCATAATTATATAATAAATTAATAGCATCAATTGGTCTTATGTATCTTTTTAATAATTATTAATTATTAGTGAAAATGAATTAAATCAAAATCAATTTGAATTAAGTTTTCTTCCAAGTAAATTATTAAATAAGTTTAAAAGATTCAAGTTCTAAAATTACTTATCTAGACGTTTAAATATTAATTAGAATATAAAAGATCTGGTTAAATTTTTAACTAAAACTATTTTTATCAAGCACATTTGTATAAAATTAGATAGTTATTGTGTTCAAATCAATGATTATTAAAGTATTTAAAAGAGTTATGTGTAAAAAGTGTTAATTAAGCAAAATTATTATTTATTAATGTAGAAAAATTATTTTAAGTTAGCTTTCTTTTTTAATAGTAGACAGTTTTTGTTTTTTAGATATCTACTTCCACATGATCTAATCTAACTTCAATTCTATCTAACTGGTTATTAACTAGTTATAATTTAATATTAATTAAGAAAAATAAATGGAAAGTTTTTCTTAAATAGAATAGATCAAATGGTTTGAAATCTTAAATAGTAAATCAAATTAAACTATGATTAAAAATAAAATTATTTTGAAAATATCATAAATTAGCTTTTGTAAATTTTCAATAATTCTATTAATTGAAAACTACTAAATATAGTAATATTCTTTTAAGTTTAAATGGAATAATTCAATGAAATAACAGATTAGTAAATAATTTAAGGATATGTATTATTGGGTATAAGATTATTCTAAAAAAATAAGCAAAATTAAATTAAATAATAACTTATGGTAAATTTGTTTGTAACATAGTGTTTAGATAATCTATATTTAAAATAGCAATAAAATTGTATTAATAAAAGATAATTGAGAAATAATGAAGTCATCAAATAACAATTAAAATTAATGGTTTGGCAAATTATAATAGTAGCAATTATGTCAATTAATTACTATTATGTGAACTTCTTTTCATAATATTCCATATTTTAGCACATTGATTTTAAATTAAATTATTTAAAATCTAAATCAAAAAAATCATTGATTAAGAACTAATTTAGACAGTTTTAAATAAATTGCCCACTTTCATTATATAAATTTTTTTCATATTCAGTAGGTGTAAATCATTTACCATCTATTTTGGTTAATCTTTTATTATTGTGAAATTCAACATAATTTGTCATATTTAGTTGTAC
>CAJGBT010000003.1 GCA_904501665.1 uncultured Bacilli bacterium
TAATCAACATTATTGAACCCTTTGAGAAATTAAAAGAAAGTTTAATAACAAAAATTCAAGAGTTAAATAAAATATTTATTAAATTTAAAGATGAAAATATAGAACAAAAAATACATTTAAAAAATATATCATCTATTAGAACTGGAAATAAAAATGCAAATTTTGCTTCAAATAATGGAACATATAGATTTTTCACTTGTTCATTAAACAAAATTCAATATTGTAATTCATTTGAATACAATGATGAAGTTATTTTATTAGCAGGAAATGGAGATATTGGAGAAATACAATACTTTAATGGTAAATTTGATGCTTATCAGAGAACATATATTATTCAAACTAATTTAATAGGAAATGTATATTATTCATTGCTTAGAAATAAAAACTTTTTCAAAAATAATTCTAAAGGTAGTGTGGTTAAGTTTTTAACACTTTCTACTATTCAAAATATAAAAATAAATTTAGACGAAGATAAAAATGATATTCGCTATAAAGTCATACGTTTAATTTTTGGATATGAGCAAATTCTCCTAATTTTAAATGAAGTTATCAAACAATTAATTGAACTTTATTTAATATAAGAATGTATTAATCATTTATCAAAATAATGTAGTTGCATAATAAAAAATAATTTAGAAAATAATATTAAGTTTTTGTAGAAGAATTAAAAATATTTATTGAAGAAGCTAAGAAAGAGAAAAAATTAGAGCATACCAAACATAAATATAAAGAAGAATTAAATTAATCTCTTGAAGTATAGAAAATGAAATATTTTAGATGCAACTTCTAGTATTGATTTATGAAATTGTTATGACACTTCTATTTGTAACAATTTTCAAAATTTAACAAATAAGAAAAAGATAAAATCTCTATAAACAACCTATTATTGCTGAAATTTGTCGACATAAAAGTGATTTTTATTGAAATGGTAGTTTAGATATAGATTTACCAAAAGGAATAAAAATAAATCCTTTAAATTTAATTTTATTTATTATCATAATTATCAATTTTTTAATACTATTTTAGAAAATGATAAAAAATTTATAAAATATTGATATATTGAAATTTATGAATGAAATTATAGAAACGCATTAATAGATTGAAAACCTAATTATAAAAAAATATATTTGTCAATAATAAAACTAAAAAAACTATAAAACTGTTTCATCCTTTTTATTATTCAATTTTATATAAAATTTCAAAGCTATTATTAAATGAAAAAATCGAATTAGATTAATACAAAATAAAAAAGAAATAATTTTAATTTTCTTTTCCAAATATTTTTATTTAATTTTTTTAATTGCTTCTTTAACTTCTTGTTCTAATTCTTTAGATTCATCCATTAGTTTTAATAATTCATCAATTGCTTGATTTAATTCTTTTTTAATTTCTTCAGGATCTTTTTTTTCTTTTTCAGAAATAGTTATATACCTACCTGGTGATAATAAAAATTCATTTTCTTCTAATTCTTTTAAACCAATAGACTTTGCTAGTCCAGGGATATCAATTTTTTCTCCACTTTCAAATTTTTTAAATATATCTACTAATTTATTTAAATCTTCTTCTTTTAACTCTTTATTTTTCTTAGAACCTTCAACTAATTGGCCTAATTTTTGAGCATCAATCATTAATACATTTTCATGTTTTTTATTATTGTCAAAAAATCAAATTGATGCTGAAATTCCAGTAGTAAAAAATAATTTATCAGGAAGTGCAACAATACACGAAACTTTGTTATCTCTTAATATTTTTTCTCTTATTTTATCTTCTCCATTTGTTGTTGAAGTTAAAGAACCATTTGCTAAAACAACACCGGCTTTACCATTAGTTGATAATTTGTGCAAAATATGTTGCAATCAAGCAAAGTTTGCATTTTTTCTAGGTGGAGTGCCATATTTTCATCGATCATCACCATCTAATTTTTCATTTCAATATTCTTTTAAATTAAATGGTGGATTAGCCATTATATAATTAAATATTTTTCCTGGATGTTGATCATTTGTAAAAGTATCAGCTGGCGATTCTCCTAAAGCTCCCTCAGTCACCCCTGCTTCATTAGTATTAAAAATATTTAAACCATTTAACAATAAATTAAGTTTAGCTAATTTTCAAGTTGTATTATTATATTCTTGACCATAAACTGTGATATTGTTAGTATTTCCACCTTTTTCTTCAATATATTGTTTAGCTTGAACTAGCATTCCGGCTGTCCCACAACAAGGATCATAAACTTTACCTTTTATTGGTTCAATAAATAGAGTGATTAATCGAACAATAGATCTTGGAGTATAAAATTCTCCACCTTTTTGGCCTCTTTTTAAAAAGAAATTACCAAGAAAATATTCATAGATTCTTCCAAGAATATCTTCCCCGTGTTCACCTAAATTGTCAGATTGAAATATTTTAACTACTTCTCCTAATTTCGTTTTATCCACAGAAGAGTCATTATATGAAGCGCTAAATATTCCTTTTAATTGTGGATTAGCCTTTCCCAATTCAAAAATTGCATCATCTAAAGCTTGTCCAATTTCACTAGTACCAACTTTTGTTAAAATAGTTTTTCATTTAGAAATTTCAGGAACAACAAAAGCATCTCTGGATCTTAAATCTGATTCATCAATCTCATCTTTACTCAAACCTTCATTTATTAATTGATTAATTGCAATTTCATTTTTGTCATTAATAAATTTAAGAGTTAATATCCCTAAAACAACATGCATATAGTCTTCAGCTGATAAATTACCTCTTAGAGTGTCAGCTGCTTTTCATAATTTATTTTCTAAATCTAAAATTGTTATTTTATTATTCATAAATTACCTTTCATGTTCATCAATAAAATATTTAGGATTAACTCTTATTATATTATCAATTTCATCAATCATAATTTTTGAAGCATCTTTAGCATTTTCGGGTGGATAGTTATATTCTGTTTTTAATAATAATTTAATTTTGTTATTAATTACATCTCTAATTTTTTGATTGGTTCATCATTGCGGAGTTATTACATCTTTAATAAGATTTACTATTTTCAATGTAATTTCTCTTAAAATTTCAGAACTTTGGTTTTGCAATTTAAATCTTTCATCAGCTAAAACAGAATAAAATTTTTGTAAATTTTCATCATCTCCCATAATTTTATTTAGTTCTTTATCTTCAATCATTATTTGAGCCATTTTTTGAAGACCATCAATCATTTCTTCTAAATTTTTATCTTGCTCATATTTAGCAACAAGCATTTTTAAATCTTCAGATAATTTTTGTGCTTTTAATGGATTAGTTCTTGAAAAAATTTTAATTTGATTTTTCATTTCTTGTTCTAACATTTTAGGTTTTAATTCATCTTTTAATTCTTTATTTTCTTTAATTGTTTTTAATTCTTTTTCTAATAAAGAATAAACATATGATAAATCTTTTTTACCATCCATTAAAACTCTACTTACTTCAATATTTCCTGTTTGAACAATTTCATCCATTTTAGATTTTAATTTATCTAGTGTTTTTTGAATATCTACAGCTTCTTCAACATTTGTTGTTCTAATAAAATTTTTTATAAGAATATAAAGTTGAGCTTCTAGTTTTTGCGCTTTATCTAAAATTTGAGAACATAATTTATAACATCTAGATATTTTTGAAACTAAAGCAAAAAATAAATCTTTATCTTTTTTGGACAATTTTTCAATTAACTTAACACCTTCAATCATTCAATCAAATTTTTCTTTATTGTCACTTTTAATTCAAGAAATAATAATATTTTCTTGTTTTTCAAAAAATTGTTTTTTAATTTTTAGACAAAAATCTAATAAAGAAATTTTAACTTTATCTATATCAAATTCTTTTTTACTATCACCCGCATATTCTTTCAAAGCATCAGAAATATGCTTTCAAATTCCTATATAGTCAACAATTAATCCATCTTCTTTATTTTTTTCACCATTATAAGTCCGATTAACTCTAGCAATTGTTTGCATTAAATTATGTCATTTAATGACTTTGAATAAATAAAGAGTATCTAAATCAGGAACATCAAATCCTGTTAATCACATATCAACTACAACTGCAATCTTTATTGATGAATTATCTTTTTTAAATTCTGAAGCAATTTTTCTTTTTTCTTCTTCAGATGGAACTAGTTTAGTTAATTCTTCATTATCTTTATTTGAACCAGTTATTACTAACCTAATTTTTTCAGCTCAATTAGGTCTTTGTTTAACCATTTCTCTATATATTAGATAGGCAATATTTCGATTAAAAGCAACAAACATTATTTTTCCATGCAATGCTCTTGCTCGATCATCATAGTGTTTTCAAAAATCTGTTACAACCATTTTAATTACATCATCATGAGCAAGAATTTCTGAAACTTTAATTAATTTCTTTTTAATATGTTCATATCTAGCATGTTTAATATAATCTGAATCAAAACTTTTTTCTTCTTCTGAATATAATTCATCTAGTTCAGGTAATTTGTATTTATCTAATAATATTTCAACTCTTCTTTTTTCATAATGAATAGGAACAGTTGAGCCATCTAATTCAGATTGACTCATAGTATATTGATCAATATATCCACCAAAAATATCAGTTGTTTTTTTATCACCTTTTAAAGGAGTTCCTGTAAAACCGATGAATTTAGCATTAGGAAATGCATCTCTCATATATTTTGCATAACCTTCTTTTTCAATTATTTCTTTGTTGGTTTTATCTACAACATAATCTATTTCAATATTATTATGAGAACGATGAGCTTCATCAGCAATAATGATCACATTATCTTTCATTGATAAAGGTTCGGTTGATTCTGTAAATTTTTGAATAGTGGTCATATAAATACCAAAATCATCATCATTTGATAATTTTTCTTTTAAATCTTTTCTTGATGTTATTTTAATTGGTTTTGTATATAAATAATAATCATGAGCTTCATCAAATCTAACATATAATTGGTCATCTAATTCATTACGGTCAGTTACAAAAATAATTTTATAATTTTGATTTTTAAAATATGTTTTAATTCTGTGAGCCAGAAATAACATAGTTACAGATTTTCCTGAACCTTGAGTATGTCATACTACGCCAGCTCTACCATGTTGAGCATTTTCAATTGATTTAATTGATTTTTCAACCGCATAATATTGATAATATGTTGGAATATATTTAATAAGGCGGTTTTTTGATTTTGCAAAAAACACATAATTTTTTAAAAGATTTAATAATGTTTTTCTATTATAAATACCAACAATATGTTTATGATAATTATTTAAAGCACTTTCTTCATCTTCTTTAAAATCTTTATCTTGAATTATTTTATCTGAAAAATTTGTTTTTTTTCAAGATCATCAATGATTAAATTCAGATGTTGCTGCTCCATACTTTGTTAAAAAACAATTTGAAACACAAGAAAAAATATTTCAGTACATGAAATTATCTTGTGATTTTGCATAAAAAACAACTTGTTCATAAGCATCTTTTAATTTTTCTTTAGCTTCAGGAGACTTTAATTCGATTAAAGAAATGGGTAGACCATTTAAATAGATAACAATATCAGGTCTTCTAATTGAAGTATTTACTGATATTTGCATTTGTCTTATATATTTAAAAACATTATTGTCAATATTTTCTAAATCAATCAATTTAACTTGTTTAGTAACATTTGATATTTTATCTATTTTTATTCCAATACCTTCTTTTAATCATTTAAGAGTTTGAAAATTACCTTCATCAAAACTTGTTGCACTCAATTTTTTTACTTTTTCAAGTGCATTTTCGATATACTCAATTTCCAAATTTTTATTAATCCTTATTAAACTTCGTTTTAATTCTTCAAAATCAACAACAATAGTTAAATTATCTTTGTTGAAGTGAGTATTATATTTTTCATAACCCAATTCTTCTAATGTTTTAGAAATTAAATCTTCAACTAGTTCTTCTTTTAATATTAATGACATATCTTTAATATTATAAATTATAATCATTAACATATTTTTTGTTATATTAAATAAATCATCTTTCTTGATTGATGATTTTATTGCAAATTTAAATATTAAAAACCTTTAACTAAAAATAAATATTCTCAAAATAATTTATTTAAAACTACAGAGTCATTATATAAAAAGCTAATAAATTTTTATGATTTGAATTTTGAAAGTTTTTCTCTTTTTTTATTCAAACAAGTTCTTCTATTTTTACTTGACAACATATATATTAATTAGTTTTCAAAAAAATATCTACAATCCCTACATATGGAAGAAATCATATTAAGATACTAATTATATTGGATTATTTAAATATATCTTCATCTAACAAGAAATTAGATAAACTAACTATATGAATACCATTTTCATTGTATGAATTAATATTTAAAAATTGTTCTAAATCATTAACAATTAATATCTTTTTGTAATTATCTTTAATTTCTAAAAAACCCCTTATTTCTCTATCCATATCTTCTTTTGAATTTATTTTTCAACTAGATTGGATATAAAATTGTTTATCAAATTTTTGGGCAATAAAATCAATTTCATATTTTTTTCTAACTGTTTTATTATTCTTATCTTTACCAAATACATCAATATTACCAACTTTAACATTGTAACCTCTTGCTATAATTTCATTGTATATAATGTTCTCCATAATATGTCCCCAATCTAAATTTTCAAATTGAAAACATGCATTTCTCAAACCAATATCAATAAAATAGTATTTAACAGATGATGCAATTATTCTTTTTCCTTTTAAATTAAATTGCTCAACTTTATCTATTAATAAAACATCATTTAAAATATCAAGATATTTATTAATGGTTCTAAAATTAACATTAGTTTTATATTCACTGTTAAAAGTATTAGTTATATTAGAAACGCTAGTTAATGAGCCAATATTAGATGCAATAAATTTTAATAGATCATTTAATAAATATCGACTTTTCTTTAAATGGTATTTATCTAAGATATCTTTGTTGTAGATTAAGGAGAATAAATCATTTAAATATTTTTGTTTTCGTTCATTCTTACTTTCTAATTGAACTGCAGGCATACCTCCAAATGAAAAATAATCACTTAATAAACTTTTGATATCTTTTGGTTTGTTTTTAAAAAGATAAATTTCTTTAAAACTTAGCGGATTAATTTTTATTTCAGTCCCTCTGCCTCTAAATTCAGTAACAATGTCTTTAGATAACATTTTAGAGTTTGAACCAGTAACATAGATATCAGCTTTTTTCATAAGATCTATTAAAATAAAATGAAAGCTAACTTTATCATTTGTGAATTTATTAATCTTTGGTTTAACTAGTTGGATTTCATCAACTAGGATATAACATCTATCTTTTCTTTTATTAATTTCACTTTTAAGGTAATTATAAAAATTATCTCAATCTCAAAGATGCATATTAGATCCTTCATCTAATGAAATTTTAATAATATTAAAATCACTAATCCCTTGAGATATTAAATATTGATAAAATAAATTGAATAGTAAAAATGTTTTACCTGAACGTCTTATGCCGGTTACAATTTTTACCATTCCATTATCTCTACTATCAATTAATTCATTTAAGTATTGATCTCGTTTAATTTCCATTTTTTATTTTCCTAAGATTATTATATTACACAATCTTGTGTCTAAACACATTTTTATGTATTAAAATTTAAAAATCACTGATTTAAATATAATAAATTGTGTCTAAACACATTTTTATGTACTTTAATAGTATCTCTTGACAATATTTATATAAATTTGCTTAATGCTCCGCCTTTCTAATTGACAACTTCTATATCTCATTATCTTAGAATTTATAGCAATTTTAGGTATTAATGTTTAAATCACCATCTTTTTAACTACCTAATATAAAAATAAACTGACAATAAAAATCTCTCTAATTTCATTGAAGGGAAAGTCCACTTGTTTTTAAACAACTTCCGAAAGTGATCATATGTATTTTAAACATTAATCTTACTAACAGTATTTTAGATAAAAAAGTATAGAGAAAAAAATAATGAATGTTATAGAATTAAATAAACAAAGAAGATCAAACTTTATTGAGTTAATTGAATTTCTAGAAAAATACAAAGGAGAATAAAGTATGGGAAAATATAAAATCAAAACTGAACAAGCATGATTGAATGCTTCTTATTGTAATTGCGGAGATGAAGAAAATTGTAATCCTAAATCTCATAGATTATGTGGAATTTGCAATGGTACCATTTTATATGGTTCACATGAAAGTGTTGTGGCACAAAGAAATAGTAGATTTGCTTGAAATACAGATCACATAATCCCTAAATCTAAAGGTGGAAATAATTCAATAGATAATTTACAAGCTGTTCATATTGTATGCAATCGCTCTAAAGGCGATACATCTGGTGAATATTAGAATATATTAGACTTGTAAAAAGTATGCAATCAGTAATACATGATGCAAGGCAAAAAATGTATCAAATAATGGATTAAACTTATTTAATAGCATATTTCTTATTTAACTTAATTACTTCAGATCTAAGCTTATTAATTAAATTTTTATCATTTGGATTTTTTAGGATTAAATCTATTATTTGAGCTAATCTAATAAATTGTTCTTCTTTAAATCCTCTAGTAGTCATAGCAGGAACACCTAATCTAATACCGCTAGTAATTAATGGTGATAACTTATCAAATGGAATTGAGTTTTTATTTACTGTAATATTTACTTTAGATAAAATCTCTGTTGCTTCTTTACCAGTTAGATTGTAACTAGACTTTACATCAATCATAAATAGATGGTTATCTGTACCATCAGAAACTAACTTAGCACCAAGTGATTTAAAAGTATCAGCAAAGACATGGGCATTTTTAATTATTTGTGCTTGATATATTTTAAAATCTGGTTCAAGTGCTTCTTTAAACGCAACTGCTTTTGCAGCAATAATGTGAAATAAAGGACCACCTTGATATCCAGGGAAAACTCATTTATCAATCTTCTTTGCTAATTCTTCATCATTAGTCATAATAATACCACCACGAGCTCCTCTTAATGTCTTATGAGTAGTGGATGTAATTACATCAGCATATTTTACTGGACTAGGATGAAGACCAGTGGCAACTGCACCAGCAATATGTGCAATATCAGCCATTAATTTAGCTCCAACATTGTCAGCTATTTCTTTAAATTTTTTAAAATCAATAATACGAGAATAAGCACTAGCACCACAAATGATTAAAGCAGGTTTAATTTTTTTTGCTAGTTTAAATATTTGTTCATAATTTAGATATCCATTTTTATCAACGTTATAGGAATAAGATTTATAAAAATAACCAGAAAAACTAATTTTGTAACCATGAGTTAAGTGACCACCAGCATCTAATCCCATTCCTAAAATTTTTGAACCTTTTGGTACTAAAGCAGCAATTGCTGCAGCGTTTGCACTTGATCCAGAATGTGGTTGTACATTAGCAAATTTAACATTAAATAGTTTTTTTAAACGGTCAATGGCTAATTGCTCAATTTGGTCAACATTTTCACAACCGCCATAATATCTTTTTGCAACAAATCCTTCTCCATATTTATTTGTTAATATACTTCCTGCTGCTTTTAATACATCATTGGATACATAATTTTCAGAAGCAATTAATTCAATATGATCTTGTTGGCGATTTAATTCTTGATTAATTATGGATTCAATCTCTTTATCTTTAATTTTTATTTTCTTATACTTAATCATAAATAATCCTTTAATAATTAATTTAGCTCTTAAATTGTTAATTACTTATTATATAACTTATTTCATTTCGCTTTCATTAGCTACTGTCACTGTTTTATATTTTCTTCTCTTATGAAGATAATAGATAGCCAAAATTAAGATAATTATTACAACTAATAATGCAGCTGAACCCAAGGCAACAGGGATAATTGGAAATGTGCCTTTACTAGGAAAACCAGTTAATACAATTTTATGTTGCTGGTTATCAGTAGAAGAATATAATTTTTCAAATTTATTATCATTATCATCTCGTACAAAGATGGGGGCATCTTTAATAGAAATTGAAATTGACATAATTCCACTATCGTCACTTGATTCAATTTTTTTGATATCAATATGATCTGCTAAGTTGAAGTTTTCATCTGCTCATTCCTGTGGTAAATTTTGAAATAATAAATTGTTTTGAATAAAACTTTTAGGATCTTTTTTTCTCTGATTTTCTAAAATTTCAATAATTAGACTTTTAATGTCTTCAATTTGATTTGGTCATAATTTTGATAATTGTTCATTATCTTTTATGTTAATTTTATTTTTAATAATTGTTTCATTAGGAATTGCAGTACCTATTTTCAAAGCAATTGTTTGCGTTACAAGCAAAGAATTATAAAATAATGAATCTCCTGCATATGTATATTTTTGGTTAATAGTGATTCTAAAACTAACTGTACCATTTTTGTTAGAAAAACCAGAAGGGCTTTCATATATTGTATATAAATCATTAGGGATGTTAGCACTGTTATCATCAATAAATAATTCATTTTGATCTTTACCATCTTTATTTTCAAGTATTTTAAAAATATTTTTATCTTTATTTAATCATGTTTCAATGTCATTTTTTAGAGTACTAAATAAATTTTTATCTTCCACAATTGATTGTGGATATGTATCATATTTTGTTTTAAAAGTATCTCCCATTTGATTAGAATCTAGTGTTGATACAATAGCAGTTTCCTCAACTTGTTTAAATCCTTTGATAGTAATTTCTTTTGTAAATGGAGTAGTATTATTGTTAACATCAAATCCATTAGTATTAATTATTTTTTTAAGAATTAGTTTAATCCTAATAGAACCATCTTTATTATTTCAAGAATTATCAACTAATTGAACATCTAAATCTTTTTGCTCAATAAGACGATTAGATGGGTTATCAAGTAATCCAGGTTTTTGAACTGGACTTTGAAAATAATCAACAAAAATTTGATTTATAATGTTGTCTTTAATTTTGTTAAAAGATTCTGAATCACTCATCGTTTGTGCTACGATATTTTCAAGTTGTGGGATGATAATACCATTGCTTATAACATCTTCATTAATTTCAGTTGGTTTGTTCCCTTTAAAACCTGTTATTATTAATGTTCCTGGAATAGAAAGATCTGTTCCTGTTATTCATTTATATTTATCATCAATATAACTATTAATTTTGAAAGTGTTATTAAAAGTGATTGAACCTTGACCATCTTCATTTTTATCATAATTAATGGCTGTATAATCATTAGAAGTAAAAGTTAAATTATCAACAGCTAATTGATAGTAAGAATTATCTGCTAAAATTTGGTTAATATTTTCTAAAATTTTTGTTTTTAGAACATCTAAATTAACCTCACTAGCTAACGTTTGTGAAAAATCACTTATATTAATTTTAATAGGACTATTATCAATTGTTGCTTTAAATGCTGTTGAAACTACAGGCTTAAATCCACTAATTGTAAATTCAAAAGACTGTGAATCACCTAATGGTGGAAATCTACCATCTTGATCTTTTATGTAAATATTTTTAAAAATTAAATTAGCTACTATAGTTCCAGTTTTATTATTGTAGCTATTAATTTCTACTTGGATGCTATCCTTAGGATTTCAATTTTTTGGTTCATTTTCAATTTGACCAAAATCAGAAAGCTTTTGTATATTAACATTATTAGTAAAATTATTATTGGTTATTGCTTGTGCTAATATTTCAGGATTACCAATTTGTATTGGGTTTGTATTTGGTGTGATGATTGTTTCTTGGCTTTTTCTAAAACCATATATTTTAAGATTTCCTAGTGGTTTTTCACCAATAACAGGTGCTGTATTAGATACAGCTTTTTTTAATTTTATATTTAAAAGAATATATGGATTGTCTAAATTTGCACCATCAACTTGATATTGTGGTTCAGTAATGATAATATCTTCTTTTTTTATATCAATTGGTAAATCTTGGAAAATGGTTTTTCTATTTTCAAAAATTAATTCTTGCAAATTATCACTTGATCAATCTATTTTATTAGCAGTAGTATCATTATCTGGTTTCAATGTCTTGATATTTATTTTATATTCATCAGTTTCTTCTTTTTCTAATGCTTGATTAAAAGAAGTGTTTAAATATTTTTTAAAACCTACAATAGTAAATTCGCCTAGGTCAATATTCTCATTTTTAATAAAACCATTATCTATAGCATTTTCATCATAAACTCATGCATTATTAATTGAGACATTTATTTTTAATTGACCTTTATAATAATCATCATAATCATCATTTGTGTTGCTATCTAAAAAATTATATGTAATGCTTGTATTAGCAGTATTCCCAGATAATTGAATATGTGTTGTTATTTTATTTATTAAATCTTGGTTATTTAAATCATTTAAGTCTTTAAAATCATTAGCATATAAATTATTTAGAGAGGGGACACCATTTGAAATGTCTATAGTTTTATTATTAGCATCATATTTAGTAATATCTGGTTTTTTGAAACTAGTTAAATTTGCATCAGACCAAATAGTGTTGCTTGTTGTATTTAAATTTTTTTCATCGTAATATAAATTTAGTCCATATTTAAAACTAATTGTCCCATTTGGAATATCTTTTTTAACTATTTGAATATCTATGTTCTTTTCAGCAGATATAATTGATCCATCTAGATTAGTTGGGAATTTGCTAATATTTTTTAGATCTTCATCACTATTAATTTTTGGAGTCAAGTTTTTTCAAATAGCTGCTTTTAGCATATTATCATCAACATCAGTCACAAAGTAATTGCTAGCATTATCAAAATTAATTTGTCCTTCTAGTTTAGTTGGGCCTTCTGGAACAATAGCATTCGGAAGCTTTATTGTTAATGGTCAACCATCTTGCTTGCCTGGAATAATATCACTTTGTTCATTGGCATATTCAGTAAGCTTTACTATAAGATTTAAAGTTTTATTCCTATTTGAATATCAAACATCTGTACCTTTTTCTAAAGTTAAAATTGCATCCTTAGGTTTATTTACAACAACTTGGTATTGTTCACTCTCAAGATCCTTTAAAAATTGATCTGATAATGCAGGATTTGTAGATAAATCATAAATGAATTTTTCAACAGTGTAAGGTCCTTGTATATTAGGTATATAATCAATTTCATTCTTAATAGTTGTTGGGTTAATTGTTAATAAATTAGTTAAATCACAAGCAGGAAATGCTGTAGATGCAGTTACAATTGTATCGTTTTGTCTAAAATTAGATGCTCAAATTATAATAGTGGCTGTCCCTAAAGTATTTGAATGATTAGTAACTTCAATCTTATCTATTTGTACATTTGGAATATCATATAAAGAACCTTTTATATCTACAAATTCTTTTAACTTTGTTTTTAATTGTTCTTTATTATCTAAAGAAGAATTAAAATATTCTTGCAATTTAGATGGATAAATTTCTTTTTTTGGCGTTGGTAAAACTACAAAAGATGTATCTTCTTTTTTTACAAAATCTGTCAATGAAATTGTGACATCTAGTGTGTTATCATCATTTGCTACTTTTCCACCATTAACTAATTTAAATGCTGGTCTTATAGTAAAAGTTAATTTATTGTTTGAATTATCTGGTTGTAATCCACCAATAATTTGAAAAAAATTAATAATATCTTGTTCATCTTGTGAATTAGCTGGTGCTAGTTGTGTTCAAAATTTATCTTTATAATCATAAATATATTTTTTTACATCATTTTCTTGAACTTCGCTAGGAATATTGGCTTCACCTAAATCACCACTTAAAAAATCTTTGCTAGCTTGTATTCTTGAGGTATTAGTATAGAATCCACTAATACTTCCAATAGTATATTCAATATCATTGTTTTGAACAAGTCCTTTTTGAATAGGATTGTGATTATTATCATATTCTATTTTGTAAAGAAAAGATGGTTTAAATCTAAATGTAATTTCACCTTTTGCATTATCAATTGATGCTATCATCTTTCCATTAAATGTTCCTGGTAGAGCATTATTTATATTTAATTGTAGGAAAGAAGAAAATCTTTTGCGATTTGAATCAAAAAAGTCTTGTGCTGTTAATTTTTTTTCTGCATCTTTAATAGTTGATAATTTTGTTTCATCTAGTTTAAAATCATCACTGCTTTGTTCCTTTGTTGGAGCATAATAATATATTGCATTTCTGTCATAACCAAAATATCCTGAGGAGAATCAACTTTTTTTGTCCGCTCTATCATAAATACCAAGTTTAGAAAAATTTGTTTCTTCTACTTGTGTAACTTGTAAAACATCATTAATGATAACTGGAATTGGTTTATAATCTTGATCATCCCCATAATAAAATTTTGAAGTAACTAGCATTAAAGGATTATCTTCACTAAGTTTCTTGTTATCAAATAATGTTGTATTAGTTGAAATGTTATCAATATCAAAACCATATTTATTTACAGAATCATTAAGTTTATAACTATCTTTAACATTTTTTAAAACATCACTTTCTATTTGTGCACCAGCACTATCATACATAATAAAATTTAATAAATTAGATGTATCATTGGTATTATCAATTTTATCTACACTTAATTTTTCTGGATCAAAACTATTAGCAACAAAATTAAATTTTTTAGCAAATGATAGTATTTGTGGATTACCATCATTTAATCTCATACTTCATCAATTGTTATTGTTAGAACTATTTATACTAGAAATATTAGAAAGACCAAATTTATATGAGTTACCAATCTGTGTACCTTCAAGTAAATTTCCATTAACCATATATTCATTTGTATTCAGCTCAATATCTTTTGTACTTTCTTCATTAATATTTTTGCAAAATTCATTCGCTTTAAAAGTATTAATACTTTGATTAATTACTTTTTTATTTTGTACAAATAGAAAAGGCGTAATAACTCCTAAAATAAATGTAGGAACTAAAAACATTAAATATTTTCTCTTTAATTTTTTATTAGTTTTTACCATGTCAAAACCTAACTCTTTTAAAAAATGATAATATAAAGAAATAATCTTGTCAAACTATCAATAAGTAGTTAATAAGTACATTTATAAGACAAACTAATACATTTAGTTTGATGTCCTATCTTTTAAAACTACAATATAAAAAGTAATTTGCAAATTTAATGTAAAAATATATTAATTATTTACAAAGGTTTTCAACAATACATAAAAAGATAAAAGCTAATGGTTTTAAAAAAGGAAAATTAAAAATAATGATTTCTTTATTTTAAATATAAATTGGATAAAAAATTCAACAAAAATAGAAAAATAAAATAAATTTAAAATAGAAGAACTAGTAAAAATGTTAAATAATTTATGTTGAAATAATACTTAGATTATTATTTTCATATTTTAATTTCATTTTGATATTTTACTAATTTTATTGTTCTTAACAAAACTGAACTTTTAGTGCTTTATTTTCACTAAAATTATGTTTTGGTAAATTAACTATACAAAAATAATATAATAAAAATAACTATGAATAATATATTAACCTTAAAAAATCTAGATATTAAGATTGATAAGAAAAATATTTTAAAAGATATTAATATAAATGCGAAATCAGGTGAATGCATTGCTATTTTAGGTCAAAATGGTGAAGGTAAAAGCACAATTTTAAAAACAATCATGGGACATTACTCTACATCAATTGGAAAAGGAGAAATCATTTTTAAAGAAAATTTAATAAATAATCTTAAATCATTTGAGAGATCTAAGTTAGGTATATTTTTAATAAACCAAAACCCAATTGAAATTGAGGGATTAAAAACAATTGATTTTTACAAATCTATCTTAAATGCTAAAGGGATTAAACTAAAAACAATTGAATTTTATAAAACTATAGAGAAAAATTTAAAATTAGTAAACTTAAATCAAGATATTTTGGAAAGAGATTTTAATTTAGGTTTTAGTGGTGGTGAGAAAAAAAGAAATGAAATTATTCAAATGCTATTATTAAAACCAGAATTAATTCTAGTAGATGAAATAGATAGTGGTTTAGATGTTGACTCCTTTAAAATTATTGTAGATATCTTAAAACAACAATTAAAAAATGGGAAAACAATGATTATTGTTTCTCATAATAAAGAGTTAATAAAACAATTACAACCAAATAAAATATATTTATTAGCTAATCAAACTATTGTTCATACAGGAAATTATGATTTTGCTATGGACATTATGGAAAATGGTTTTAAAAAAGTTTTAAATAAATTGAATATTAAAGATCAAGATAAAAAAATTTTAGGTACATGTATAGGTGAACATTTTGTCAAAAAATAAATTATTAATAATTGATAACAAATTTAATGAAACTCTAAATTTATTTGGAAACGAAAAGTGAACCATTGTTAACTTTTCTTCACAAGACTTTAGTTTAAAAATTAATGTTAAAAATAATGTTACAAATATTATTAATATGATTGCTATTGTTCAAACAAATGATACAACTTATACTATTGATTATTTAGTAACAGATCAACAAAATAAAATTACTATTAATATTTTTTTTATAGTTTTAAATCAAGGAAAAATAAATTCAACAATAATAATAAAAAATACTAGTACTTCAAAAAACAATAATATTGATATGAGAGCATATGGATTAATACTAGATAATGAAAGTAAAATTATTATTAAACCGATATTTAATTTTTTGAGTAATCAAATTGATGCTAAACATAGTGTTAAAATTGGAACTATTAACATAAATGAATTAAATTACTTAAAAACAAGAGGAATTAAACGTTCAACAGCTGAGTTAATTCTAATTCAATCAAAAATAAATAACATACTAAAATATGTTGAAGAAAAACAGAAAAATAAAATAATGATAAAAATTAATGAAATCATAGGAAAATAATATCAATGACAACAAAAAATATAAGAGCACACATTAAATGATTTCAAAATAATAAAAACATGATATACGCCGACTCTGCTGCTACATCATTAAAACCAGATATTGTTATTGATACAATAATAGATTATTATGAACAGCAATCATCAAATCCACATAATAATGATTCAACTTTTACTTATAAAGCTTATGAAAAGTTAGAACAAGCTCGAGATCTGGTATCAAATTTAGTTAATGTTAATAAAGAAGAAATAATTTTTACTTCTGGAGCAACTGAAGGCTTAAGTTTAATTGCCCAATCTATGGAACAAATATTACATGAAGGAGATGAAATTATTTTAACGAAATTAGAGCATGCATCTAATTTACTACCTTGATATCATTTAAGAGATAAATTGAAAATTAAAATTATTTTTTTAGAACAAGCATCGTTAATCCCACAACCAGAAGAATTTATTAAAAAAATTACTAAAAAAACTAAATTAATATCATTCACTGGGATGTCAAATTTAATTGGTGTTAGATTAGATGTAAAAACAATATGTAATAAAATCAAAAAAAGTTATCCTGATATTTTATTATGTCTTGACGCAACACAAATGATTCCTCATAAAAAGTGTGATTTTAAAGAATGAAAACTTGACTTTGGTGTATTTAGTGCACATAAATTATTTGGTCCAACAGGAATAGGAGCATTATATATCAAGAAAGAATTACAAAATATTGTCAATCCAATTCGGTTTGGTGGAGGTATGAACTTCTCAATTAATGAACATAATTTTTGCTATATTGATGGTGTAGCTAAATATGAAGGTGGGACCCCACATGTAGCAGGAATATATGGGTGAATTAAGGCCATTGAATTTTTAAATAAGATAAGTTATGACTTTATTGAAAAATATGAAAATAAAATCCATGATTTATTAGTTAAGGAGTTGGCTAATTGTGATCATCTTGAAATATATAATCTAAACTACAACACTCCAATGTTAGCTTTTAATTTAAAAGGAGTTTTTGCACAAGATTTAGCCAGTTATTTAGGAAAAAAAGGTATTATTGTACGTTCAGGATTAAGTTGTGCTAAATTAATGAATCAATTATTAGGTACTGATTCATTAGTTAGAGCTTCATTTTACATATATAATTCATTAGAAGAAATTAAGGAGTTTATAAAAGTTATTAAAAAGCTTACTAAAGAAGAGGTACTAAATGAAATCATTTAATGACAAAGATATGATGCGACAAATTATGATTGATCATTCAGAAGAACCAATACACAAAGTTGATGATGAAACAAAACTAGGTAACTACCTTTCATTTCATAATAAATCAAGTTCATGCATAGATGATATTAAAGTTTTTGTAAAAATAGAAACAAATAAAATATTAGATGCTAAATTTTTAGGTTTAGGTTGTGTAATTTCGGTATCATCAACTGATATCTTATGTGATATTTTAATTGGGAAAACAATTGAAAAGGCTAATGTAATTTTAAAGCAATATTTTGCTATGATAGCTCATGAATCATTTGATGAAGATATACTAGATGAATTGATAATATTTAAAGATATATATCAACAAGCTAACCGTATTAAATGCTCATTAATTGGGGCTAATGCTTTTAAAGGTGTTTTAAATGAAAAAAAATAATTTATGTTTTGCACTTGAAAAAGGACTAAATGAAAATATAGTTAAAAAAATATCAAATTATAAACAAGAACAAGATGATATGTTAGATTTGCGACTTAAGGCATATCATTCTTTTTTAAAACAAAAGAATCCTAATTGAACTAATGATATTAGTAATATTGATTTTAATGAATTTTATTATTTTATTACTCATGATAATAACGTTAATAAAGATTGAGATGATGTCCCAAGTGATATTAAGGAAACTTTTAAAAAATTAGGTATATTAGAAGCTGAGGCAAAATTTCTAAATGGTGTCAGCACACAATTTGATTCTGAAATTATTTATCATAACCATAAAAAAGAACTGGATAAACAAGGAATTATATTTTGTGATACAGATACAGCCTATAAAAAACATCATGATTTATTTATGAAATACTTTAATAAATTAGTACCATATACTGATAATAAGTATGCAGCATTAAATACCGCGGTATGATCAGGAGGTACTTTTATTTATGTACCGAAAAATGTTAGTGTTCAGATGCCACTACAATCATACTTTAGAATTAATAATCGCTCACTAGGTCAATTCGAAAGGACATTAATAATTTTAGATGAAGGTGCTTCTTTACATTATATTGAAGGATGTACTGCACCTATTTATTCCTCGAATAATCTCCATGCAGCTGTTGTTGAAATATTTGTAGAGAAAAATGCATCAATGAAATATACCACAATCCAAAATTGATCAAATAATGTTTTAAATTATGTAACCAAGCGAGCCTTGGTAAAAGAAAATGCTAATATGACATGAATTGATGGTAATCTTGGTTCTAAACATAATATTAAATTTCCTTGTTGTATTTTAGCTGGTAAAAATGCTAGAGGAAATTGCATCTCAATTGCTGTAGCAAATAAGAACACAATTCAAGATACTGGGGCTAAAATGATCCATCTTGCACCTAACACTAAATCAAATATTGTTTCAAAAACAATTGGTTATCAAAATTCTAAAAGTATTTTTAGGGGATTAATTAAAATCACTAAATCTGCTCCTAATTCATTTGCAAGCATCACATGTGATAGCTTATTATCTGATCCTAATATTATTTCTGATACAATTCCATGTGAAATATTAGAGAATAATAGCTCTTATATCAACCATGAAGCAAGTGTAAGCAATTTTAATTTAGAACAACTAGAATATTTATCTAGTAGAGGTTTAGAACAAAAAACAGCTGAGCACTTATTAATATTAGGTTTTATTGATATTTTTGCAAAGGAATTACCAATGGAATATGCTATTGAATTAAACCGTCTTTTAAAATTTAATTATGATAATTAATATAATCGGCGTTTATTTTTAAATGATTCCTTAATAGTTTCTTCATCAATATAGTCAATATTAGCATTTAAGGGAACACCAAATCCAATTCTAAAAATATTAATATCTAAATGTTGTAATTTAGATTTGATAAAGTTTGCAATGATCTCTCCTTTTAAAGAAAAATTAGTTGCAATAATAATTTCATTAATTTTGTGTGTATTAATAGCAGTAATAATTTTTTGAATATCAATTTTATCCAAATTCACTTTTTTCTCACTATCTTCATTATCTAAAAGAATGTAATAATAACCTTGATATATTTTTGAATTAACAATATGTTCAAAATCTTCATCATTTAAAACTACACATAGTGATTTTTGAAATTGCTGATGATTACAAATATTACAAATTGTATCTTCGCAAATACAATTACAAATATTACAACGTTTTAAATTTTGTTTTGCATCTAATAATCTTTGAGCAAATTTATTAACAAAAATCATATCTTCATTAATAATATAATATGCATATTTCTTAGCTGTTTTTTGTCCTACACCAGGTAGTGCTTTAAAAGCATCAACTAAATATTCAAAAAATTTACTCTTGATCATTTAATAAAAAATTATTTTTAAAATAAGCCATCTAATCCTGGGCCAGCAACTTTATTTGTTATTTCTGTTTTCCCTTTAATTAGTGCTTCAACAGCATTATTAACTGCTTGACTAATAACATCTCCTAACATATCCTTATCATTTTTATCAATTAAAGAATCATCTAGAATAGTTATTTTTTTAATTTTTAAACTTCCATAAATTTCTAATTTAACTAAATCCTTGTAAACAAAATCAAATAATTTAGAATCAAATTCTTCCATTTTCTTTTGTAACTCAGATTGCATCTTTTGAGCTTGAGCCATTAATTTTTTCATGTCCATAGTATTATTCTCCTTTAATCATCATTCAATATTTTTAACATAGAGTCAGTGATTCTTTGTTTTTCATCACTGATTGATATTATTTTAACATCTTTAAATGATGGATTGCTTATTTTTTTATAATGGTATAAATATATTTTAGCTGTATCTTTATCAATTGCCATCACTCTTTGCAAACACTTAAAATTAGATTTATAAAATTCTAAAAATGCTTCGGACATACTGATTTTATTAAATTCATTAGCAATAGTTTTATTATCCATTAATATAAATGCTCCATTTTGAGAAGCAATTAAAAATTTATTAGCTTTTAAAAATAAGTTAATTGTCTTGGAAAGTTCTAAACAATTTTCTTTTAGATCTAAAAATATCTTATTATTCAAATCTTTAATATCTCTGTTGTTATTAAATGCAACAGCAAAAAATTCATCTTGTAAATTTAAATCTATTAGATTCTCACTATTTGTATTTTTTTTAACATCATTGATTGGCTTAGGTAACTCATTTCATTTATTTTCTAAATTAAATTTTTCACTAACTTTATTCTTTGCTTCTATCTCTTGGTTAATGACCTTCTCTTTAGTCTTAAATAAATTATCAATCTCTACATTTGGCATTGCTAAATCAATTTTTTTATTCTGTTTTAAAATGTGTTCATCTTGTAATAAAACATCTGTTTTAGCTTTTATAGATGTTTGTTCGTGTTTTACTGTTTTTGAGTAATAATCATTCGTTTGAAAAAATGACTTAGAATTTTGAAGTTCACTTGCTTTTAAAATCATATATTCAAAATTAATTCTTGGTCTCTCACTATTTTTAATAGCTATTAGATTTTTATTAAATAGTTCAATCATATCTAAAAAAATATCTTTATATTTTATTAATTCTATATGCTTAGTGTTTTTTATCCTTTTTAATAATGATAAGTTCTGTGTAGAACTATAAATATATAAATCCATCATAATTTCAATCATATCAATGGTAAATTTATATAAATTGATTCCTCTATTCTCATACTCATTAATTAACAAAATCAATTTCTTAATATCATTAACCAAAATTATATTAATAAAATTAATAGTATCCTCAAGACTCAAAAATCCAAACATTTCATATAAATCTGATTCATTAATTTTCCCATTACAATAAGAACGCATTTGTTCTAATATGCTCAAAGCATCTCTAGCTGCACCATTGGCTAAATAAACAATGATGTTAATTGCTTCAAGTGATATGGATATTTTTTCTTGTTTACAAACTTCATTCAATAGTTTTTCTAATTCCAAATCGCTAATATAGGAAAAATCAAAGCGCTCACATCTACTAACAATAGTAGAAGGAATTTTATGATATTCTGTAGTAGCAAAAATAAAGATAATATTATTTGATGGTTCCTCAATACTTTTAAGTAAGGCATTCCATGAATTAGAAGTAAGCATATGAGCTTCATCAATAATATATACTTTATTCTTTAAATCATTAGGAAGATAATCTAATGAATCAACTAATGATCTTATTTCACTTACACCACTATTACTTGCCGCATCTAATTCAATAAAGTCAATAGAATTATTATTATTAATAGCTAAGCAGTTTTTGCATTGATTACATGGATTATGTCCTTGCAATTCTAAACAATTGATAGCTTTAGAAAAGATTTTAGCTAATGATGTTTTTCCAGAACCTTTTGGTCCAGAAAAAATATAAGCATGAACTGTTTGGTCATACTTAATCTCGTTAATTAATGTTTTAATTATGTGTTGTTGACCAATTACTTCATCAAAATTTTGTGGTCGGTATTTTCTATATAATGCTTTTTTTTCCATAATTTATAAAAATTATAAATTATTAATTTCTATTAATTTTAAAAAATTGAAAATTAACATAATTAAAGTCATTTGCCCAACCCCATTAGGAACAGGCGTTATATATTTAACTTTTTTATAAACATCTTTAAAATTAATATCACCACATAATTTACCATTTTTATCTCTATTTATACCAACGTCAATACATATACAATTTTGCTTGATAAATGACTTATCTATAAAATTCGCTTTACCAATTGCTGTTATAAGGATATCTGCTTTTTGGGTGTAAGTTTTTAAATTCTTGGTTTTAGAATGACAAGTGGTAACAGTAGCGTTTTGATTTAATAACATAATTGATAATGGTTTGCCAACAATGTTACTTCTTCCAACCACAACTATGTTTTTTGATTCAACACTAATATTATATTGTCTTAATAATTCAATACATCCATTAGGAGTACAAGGGAAAATTATATTTTTTTGTTTATTCAAAACAACTTCACCAATATTGTATGGATGAAAACAATCTATATCTTTATTTTTATCAATAGCATTAAATATTTTGATTTCATTGATATGTTTGGGTAAAGGAAGTTGTACTAATATTCCTCTAATTTTTTTATTTTTATTAAATTGTTGAATCTTTTTAATTAATTTGCTTTCTTCTATATTTTCATCAAGGTGAGCATGGATCACTTCAATTCCTAATTGGTCGCATAATTTCTGCTTGTTCTTAATATAAATTGAACTTGCATAATCATTACCTACTTGAATAATTGCTAACTTGTGTTTTTTTAAATCAAGCTTTTCAAATTGGTTTTTTAAATCTTGTAATAGTTTAGTAGCTGTTTTCTTCCCATTTAAAACTTTTTGATCTTCGATTCATGTTTTTAAAATATAATTTTTAGTTTTTTTAATAGATGCAATTTTAAAAAATTTAGATGGGACTTTTAAACATTCTTTTTTACTAAATAAATATTCATTAATGGTTACAGAATCATTAATTAATTTATTAAGTTCAATTTGATCAGTTATCAAGGCTTCTTGACTACTTTTTTTAATTGTCTGATATTTTTCAATATCATTAGTAATTGCAATAATCATGATATTTAAATATTATAAATATTTTTTATTATTAATTACATTTATTATCATATTATATTTATTACTTTTAGATGGGTAATAATCTATATAGGATAAATCAAACAAAATTTTATCTGTTCAATTATTTTTTGTCATTTCATAAGCAATAGTATATGGCTCAAGTAATTCTTTTTGACATAAAGATAAAAAATTATTGGATAAGATTTCAAAAATTATTTTTAAGTATTTATCATCAAATTTCTTAAATAAATCTAAATATTTTGTAATATCTCTTCCTTTTCTAATTTCATTTAAACATTTATCTATAAGTCAATTATATTTATAAATTGATGAATTTAATCTATCAACGTTTGCTTCCTTATCTTTTTCTTTTTCTAAAAATTTTTGACTTGTTCATTTAGTAAAGGCATTATTATTTTGGACAAAATTAAAAAAACTATTTTTATATTTATTATTTATAGTTAAATCATTAACATAATTAAGATGTTTTATTAATGCAATATCATTTAATTTTTTAAATTTAAAAATTGGTGTTTCCTGATCTTTTAAATCTTTTCCTATTGTAATTTTAAAGCAATTAAAAATCCCTAAATAAAGATACATATTTTTATATTTTTTAAATAAATAAATGGCAGTAGGCTCAAAAGTAGTATTAAAAATTTTTTGATTTAGTTGAATATCAAAAAAATTTCCTTTAAATGATTTAACAAATCTTAAACTAAAAATATCGTTTTCTTCTTTTACCAAATTATCACTACAAATAAAAACATTATTTAAATAATCTGATGTTATATTAATTCCTTTTAAGATATCAAAGGAATTAGATAATAAATATAATTGATATTCATTAATTAAACTTCTAAAAGCAACAAGATCAAAAGCTTGTAGTTTATATTGACAAAAATCAGGAAAGTTTTTAATGATTTTTTCTAACAGTTTCACTTCTTTAGTAAGTAAACAATATTGTACAACTGCATCAATTAGTGTACTATGACATAATGAATTACTAATATTAGATAATAATTTACTACTTATATGTTTATTTTCTAGAATTAAAGGAATTATTCTTTCTTTTAAATTATTTAATGCATCTTCTCTTTTTTTATCATTTAAATTCACAAATTCATTAATGATATTTTCATCAATGTTTTCTTTATTACCAATTAAAAAACTATTGTTTTGGATTTCATTAAGATATATTTTTGTGTTTGATAAAAATTGAAAGCATCCTAAAAATATGTTTTTATCTAATAATTTTTCAAAGACTAAAATTTCATTAAAATTTTGTTGAATAATTTTATTGTTGGTTTTATTAAACAAAAAACCATTATTATATTTAATATTTATTAAGTTCTTATATTTAAAATGATTATTTTCATTTAATAAGATATATAAATTATCATCAACGTCAAAATAAAAATTTTTGTCAGAGCCAAAACCATTAGCACCTATTACATATAATTCTTCATTACAATACAAATTATTAACTACTAAATCATCAATAGTTAAGCAATTGATTTTATATTCTTCTACTAAATAATTTAGATATTGATTTATTGTATTAGACATAATAAATTTATAATCATCGCATTTACGTTGGCTTAATAAAAGTAAATAATAAATATAATTTTTAAAATCACTAAATTTTTCATTTAATTTTATTAATTGAAAAATTTGTTCTTTTTGAAACCCATTAATCAGTAATTTTTTAACCAATTGATCAATTATTTTATTTTTTTTCATTTTGAATTTGCTTTTTACAATATTCCACTAATTCATCAAAGGTTTTTATATCAACATAATTATCAGAAAAATAAACTTTTCTGTGAATGTTTTTTAAAAATTCATTTCCATCAAAAACACTTTTTAAGTTAATAAAAATTAATAAAAAGAAATCTCTAAAAGCAAACTTAATAATCAATTCAGTTTCCTTAGATTCTTTTTGATATTGTTTCAATAAATTATTATATCCATCAATTAACATTTCACATAATTGAGAAAAGTCCTTAGTTTGATTAAAATTAAATATTTCATTATATAGTTTTCGATAGTGTTCTTCATTAGCAATGGCTTGTTGTTTTTGTTCTTCAGTTAGACCTGTTCTAACTCTATTCAAAATATCATTAGTTTTATTGTAATTATCAATAACTATGGATTCTTTATTTTCTATTGTTTTATTGGTTTTTATCTTATTGTTAGCACTATCTTTTTTTGGTGGTTTACTTTTTGTTTTAGCGGCCATAACGCTCCCCTTTATTGATTTCATCAAAAGTTTTAAAATGGTTTTTACAAATGTTTGCTAATGCTTCTATACCATATTTTTCGATTATATATGAACCAATTTTTTTAATATTATCATTTGATGACCCTAAAGGTAATTTTACATTATAAGTCAAACAAATTTTTTCATGATTTTTTAAAAATAAAACTCTAGCAATAATTGATGCACATGCTACAGCAATATATTTATCTTCAGCATGAATACTAAAAACATCAATATTAAATATATTAGTTTTTACAACATCTTGTAAATATTCTTTGTATTTGTTTTCATTAACAAATTCATCAATAATAACAGAATATGGTCGATTAACCTTAGTTGATAAATCTCATAAGCATTGATTGTGTAAAATTGCTTTTATAATATGAGCATTTTGTCATCGATTAAATAATCTATTATATTCTTGAGCATCAATGTTATATGCAACAAATGTTATTCTGCTTTTAATCTTTTCATAGATATCTAACATGCTATTATCAGATAGTTTCTTTGAGTCTTTCACTCCAATGGATTTTAATCACTGAATGTTTTCCTTGTTAACATAAGCAGCACAAACACATAATCCTCCAAAAAAATCTCCAACTCCAACTTCATCACTTCCAATTGTGGAAATATAGTATTGGTTAATCTCTTTATTATTTTTAAAAATGTCTTGCTTATCAAAATCAGATGTTTTATATTTTTCATCAAAAACTTTTTCATATATTTTTTCGCAATTCTTCCCTTGAATTAATAAAACATTAGTTTTAAATAAAGTAATTGAATGACCTTCGTAATAATAAGCCTTATTAATAACTTTTGGATTGTTATTATCAATTAAATAATTAATAAGTTTTTGTTCTATCTTATTTTTAGAATTCTCATTCAATGTTATAGATATATAATTCATATTTATATAATATTTTAATATATTATATATTTAATATTTATTTGTTTATAATTTAATTTATGAGCCAAAATTCATTACAAAATATTTTTGATCACGTGCCCAAAAAATATAAAATTTTTATTAATAAAACTTTTATAAATTCATTTTATTTGTTTTTCTTTTTACTACTGTTAATTAGTGTCATATTCCTTGCTTTAGGATTAGCTAAAGTAGGAGATATTGCTTTCTTTGTTTGATTTGGTTTTGCTCTAGTCATTTTTGATTTTGTTTTATTTTATTTTTTTGAATTTTTTAGGAGACGAGGAAAGAATTTTTTAGATTCATATTTGAACTTTAAAAATTTATATGAACATAATTTAAAAGATAACTATGGTATTCAATTAGATGTTGTAGCAAATGATGAACATTTCTTAAATATTATTGTTTTACTCTTAGATGATCAAAAATTTCATTCTGTTGGAAAACAGGGATTAACTTATAGTTTTAATTTTGAAAACAAAAATATTGAATTCACAACATTTCAAGATATAGATTATAGGGAAAAAGTAAATAGTAAAAATAATATTAAACTAATATTTAGAGTTAATCAAAATATTAAACTTGATGATTTAATCTTTACTAAAAATATTCTTAAGAAAGAACTAGCTAATGAGTTAACAAAAAAAGAATTTGATAATGGGATTAATTTTTATAGTAGTAATCAAGAATATAAAATTGATAATGATGTCCTTAAAACTTTTTCAAATTTAATTAAATCTTTTGATGTAGAAATCGTTGTTTGAAAACAAAAAGTATATTTCGTATATACATTAAAAAATAAAACCTTATTAACAAATGTTAATAACTTAAAATTTTATAAGAATTCAATTAAAACTATTTTAAAAGAATATGAAGAGAACATAAAAGTAGTTGATTTAATTTTCAATAATTTATTAGTTTCTAGTAAACAAATTGCTTAATATAATTCCACAAGCAACTGAAACATTTAATGATTGAACTAAATTTGTCATTGGGATCTTAAATAAAAAATCACATTCTTTTTGAATGAGATTTCTAATTCCTTTATTTTCATTACCTAAAACAATTACCATTCTTTTACTAATTTTAATTTTGCTTATATCAATACTATTTTCAGTTAAACTGGAACCATATACTCAATAATCATTTTTCTTTAATTTATCAATAGCATAAGACAAATTACTAACTTCACAAAGTTTAATATAATTAATTGCTCCCATACTAGTTTTAATCACTTGATCATTAATACCAACTTGATTATACTTTTTATAAATAATATATTTAATGTTGAAAGCAACGCATGATCTAATGATTGCCCCAAAATTATGAGGATCATTAATAGAATCTAACATAACAATTTTTTCAAATTCATTTGATTGTTTGATTATGTCATCAATGGAGATTTTGCTAACAACATCTGATTCTAGATAGGCAATAATTTCTTGATGATTTAATTGAAATTGGTTAAAAAATGATTTACTCACAATTTCATATTTTAAATTTAGTTGTTTTAAAAATTTCAAATGATTAGATGTTGCTTTAATTAAGGTAATTTTTTGTTTATTTTTAAGTGCATCAAGAATTGCATTTTTACCAAATAAATAATTTTTATTGTCCATTAAATTAATCCTTTAGATATTAGTATTTCTCTTAGTTTATCACTTTCTTTATAATTCTTAGTAGCTATCGCTTCATAATATTGTTTAATTAATTTAATGTTCTCATCATTATGAATATTGGTAAATTCTATTCCTAATATTTTTAAACAATTAACTATTTGATTTAACTTAATATTGGTAGTTTCATATTGTTTGTTTCTAATTAATTGATTAGCATCTTTTAAAATTTTTTGAATTGTTACTATTGCATTAGTGATATTTAAATTATTTGCTAAATAACTAATAAACTCCTCATCTAATATTTTTTCATTTAGTTCATAAGCATGAGCATTTATTAGAATTGTTTTTAAGTAATTAATGTTATTATTTAGTTTGTGTATTTCATTATTACAAATTTCCATAATATTATTGTTAAAATTTAAGGGATTTTGATAATTGGTTTTATACATAAATCATCTAACCACTTGATATGAATAAGTTTCAAGAATATCTTTTACATAAATAAAATTATTTAAAGATTTAGACATTTTTTCATTATTTATATTAATGTGTCCAATATGCATTCAAATTTTTGATAAACCACAATTATGTAGTCCATAATGTTGTGCATTTTCATTTTCATGATGTGGAAACTTTAGGTCAATGCCACCACCATGAATTGTTAAATTGTTATTAAAATGTTTTTCTATCAAATAAGAACATTCACTATGTCATCCTGGTCTTCCTAAACCTCATGGTGTTTCTCATTGTATTCCTATATTTGTTTTTTTCCATAAAACAAAATCAGTCTCATTTTTCTTCTCATCTGTTAGTGCTACTCGTTCACCAATTAATTGATCATCTAACTTTCGATTAGATAGATGACCATAAACACTCACTTTGGATGTATCAAAATAAACATTACCATTAACGTGGTAAGCTATACCTTTAGTAATCATTGCTTGAACATAATCTATAATTCCATTAATGTGATCAGAAACTTTTTCAATATGCAAAGGTAATGTATTTAATTTTTCTCTAATGATTTGATACTGCTTAGCATAATAGCTTGAGATTTCTAATTCTTTTTTTCCTTGTTTGATAGCTTCATTAATAATTTTGTCGTCAATATCAGTTAAATTATGTAAAAAGTTAACTTTTTTACCAGTTGCTAATAAAAAGCGATGCAAAACATCAAAGATAATTAATGGACGAGCATTTCCTATATGAATGTGGTTATAAACAGTTGGACCACAATTGTAAATATTGAATTCATCTAAATTAATATCTTCTATTTTTTCTGAATATGAATTATATAATTTCATAAATGCTGGCCTACATTCTAAATTTACTTAATTTTAAATAAAACTGAAAAAGATGAGTCTCCTAAATGAGCAATAATAATTGTTGGAAATTTACTAACAATAATATCTTCTTCATATAAAGAGTCTAATTTATTTTTTACATAATTAGAAAGCTTGTTTGTGTCTTCTTCATTTAAATCTGAAAAAATTACTACTTTATCTAATTTATTTTTAGGAATTTTCAATTGGTTATAAGCATCATTAAAACCTTTATCAATAGCTGTATAAATGTCTCTGGTTTTATCAATAAATTTTAATGCACCTTCTTTATATCTAATAATTAACTTAATACTTAGTGCTTTTACTAAAATTGCTTTCAGTCCTGATAATCTACCACCTTTAATTAATTGAGTAGCATCACTAATTATAGTAAAACCACAAAGCTTAGCATTCAAATTACTAATAGACTTTTTTATGCTGCTATAATTTTCCTTCTTTTCAGCTCCTTTCCTTACAATATCTAAAATTCAATTTTGATCAATAATAGCTGCTTTTGAATCAATAACAAAAATCCGATTCTTGCCATATTTTTTCTCAAAACTATTTGCTATTTTTGTATATGTATTAAACATACCTGAAAAATCTTTAGTAATAACTATACAATAAATGGTTTTGTATTTAGTTAGTAGTTCTTCTAATTTGGATTGGATAATTCCATATGGTGTTTGACTAGTTTTAATATCAGCTCCATTTGCTAAAAATTTTCTAACATCATCTCGACTTATATTTATGGTATCTTGATAAATAATTTCTTTTGCATTCATTGTTTTGATTATCTCTGGAGGCAAAACAAAAACATCTGGCCCTAAATCAAATGTAAAATCAAAAGATGTATCAATTAAAAAACAAAACTCTTTCATAATTAACCTTCATATATTTTACTTTATTATTTTTATTTATTTAACTTAATAAAAATTGATTTTTTGGCAAACTAATACTATAAATAAACTTATTATTAATAATTAATTTAAATATATAATAATTATAGTTATGGAAAATAATATGAATGAAAATTTTATTCTAACTTTTAAGTTAGAACAATTTGATGGGCCATTAGATTTGCTTGTTGAGCTTATAAAAGAAAAAAAGATGGATATTTTAAGCTTAGACATTGCTGACTTAACTTTTCAATATTTAAAATTCATAAATGAAAATCTTACTAAATATTCCATTGATGATATTTCAGAATACTTAGTTATGGCTTCATATTTAATCGATTTAAAAAGTAAAATGTTAATTCCAATCTTAACTCAAAATAATGAAATTAGTGAAACTGAGTTAGAAATAGATCGCTTAAGAAGACAATTATTTTTATATAAGCAATATAAGGATGTTATTAATGAATTCAAGATGAGACAATCAGAAAGAACTAAATTAATTCCTAAGTTGTGTGATGATTTAGAAGAATTTATCCCAGAAAATATTCCAGAAGCTCCATTACCAGATTTTGTTCCAATAGAAAAATTAGTCAGAGCATGACAAAAAGTTTTAATTAATTTACAGCAAAACCAAGTTGATAAAACCTTTGTTATTAAAGTTAACAACATTGATGTAGATAAAATACAAGAAAACTTAATTGAATTCATTGGCAAAAATAAAAACATTAGTAATGTACCACTTGCAGATTTTATTAAATTATTTGATCAAGCAAATGATAATCTTGAATTTCAGTGTGCTGTTTTTATTTCATTATTAGTTTTAGCTAGAGATGGTTATATTTTGTTAAAACAAGATACAGCTAATGATACTATATATATATCAACTAATAATAATAAAATTAGTAATGATAATAATTTACTTAATGAATTCAATGAGGCAATTGAAACTCATAAAAAATTAGCATTAGATTTAGAAAAAGAATTTAAAACTAAAGAGGATATTGAAGCTAAGTTAAAAGAATTAATTTCAGAAAAAAATAATTATAATAAAGGAGATAAAAATGAGTAATAATAAAACAAATGATAAAGATAATAAAAATATTAAACTTGATGATTCTACACTAAATGATGTTGATTCAAAGTTATATCATTTAGATGAATCTAGTGATGAAGAAGAAAAAGTAAAAGATTTTTACCAATTTGATAAAAACTATTTTGATGAATTCAAACCTATTGGTTCAGTTGGTGAAGATTTTAACAAAGAAAAGAAACAAGTAAAAGATACAAAAAAACCTAAAAATATTGCTGATAGATTAAATAGGAAAGAAAAAGAATTATTAAAAACTAGTGAAAAAACGAATGAGCATCATTTTATAGATGAAAAAGTTAAAGAGGAAATCATTTCAATTTTTGAAAATGAACAACCAATCTATAAAGATGAATACAAACAAGAAAACTCAAAATCTATTTCTTCCAAACTTGATGAAGTAACAATTTTTGAAGATGTAAAAAATGATAATGTTGTTGTTGAATTAGACGAAAACAAAATTAAATCATTGATGGAATCTGCTTTCTATGTGTATGGTCATGAAGGCTTATCTATGAATGATTTGAAAAAATTAACACTTGCTCCAACTTCATTGATTAAAAAAATATTAAAACAATGAATAGAAAATCTTGAAAATGACCCATCTAAAGGGATTGTAATCAAAATGTTTGGTGAAAAATACAAATTCTTTACAAAACCGGATAATAGAGAAGAATTATCAAGATTAATAACTATAAAATATCGTAATCCTTTGTCTCAAAAGGTAATGGAAACATTAGCAATTATTGCATATAACCAACCTTGTACAAAAGCTATTATTGAAAATATCAGAGGAAAGGATCCAACTATGACTATTCAAAAATTAATAGATTTGGGTTTAGTTGTTGAAGCTGGTAGAGGAGATGGCCCTGGTAGACCTTTATTATTTATAGTAACACATAAATTTTATGACATATTTGGCATTAAAAATATTTCTGATTTACCGACTATTAATTTAGATCAACCTTTCCAAGATGATGATGTTTCTTTCTTTGATACAACTAGGTTTAGTGAGTAGGGTGTACATTTATGTCTTCTATTAAATTTAATCAACAAGAAATAGTTAATTTTTTAAAACAATATGGTTTTATTTATCAGAATAGTGAAATATACAATGGTTTAGCTAATTCTTGAGATTTTGGTAATATTGGTGTTTTACTAAAAAATAATATAAAAAAAATATGATGAGATTATTTTGTTACATCGGCTGAAGATATTGAAGGAATTGATACTCAAATTATTTATAACTCAGATGTTTGAAAAGCATCAGGACATTTAACTAATTTTTCTGATCCGCTAATTGATTGTAAAAAATGTCATGAAAGATTTAGAGTAGATAAATTAATTGAAAACTTTAATAATAACATTGATGTTAATGAAAATGCCGATAATGATGAGTTGTTTAATTTAGTTATAAAAAACAAAGTTAATTGTCCAAGTTGTAAAGCATTTGATTGAACACCAGTAAGAAAGTTTAATCTAATGTTTAAGACATTCCAAGGTGTTGTGGAAAATGACTTAAATACATTATTTTTGCGACCAGAAACTGCACAAGGTATTTTTATTAATTTTAAAAATCTATTAAGAACTTCTCGAAACAAATTGCCTTTTGGGATTGCACAAATTGGTAAGGCATTTAGAAATGAAATAACGCCAGGTAATTTTATTTTTAGAGTTAGAGAATTTGAACAAATGGAATTAGAGTTTTTTTGCCAAAGTAAAGATGTTGATCAATATATGAAAAAGTTTATTCAAAAATTAGATTACTTTTTCACTAACCTATGTGGTATTAAAAAGGAATTATTAAAACTATATCATCACCCAAAAGAAAAGCTTTCACATTACTCTAAAATGACAATTGATTTTGAATTTAATTTTCCACATGGATGAGGTGAATTATGTGGAATAGCTCATCGTGGTAATTATGATTTAACTGTTCACCAAAATTTTTCTAAAAAGGATTTGACTTATTTTGACCAAGAAAATCCTAAAAATAAGATATTACCAGATGTAATAGAACCATCTATTGGTGTTGAAAGATTATTCTATGCAATTATCTATAGTGCTTTTGATATTGAAGTTATAGAAGGTAAAGAAAAAAGAGAAATTTTAAGACTACCAATTCAACTTTGCCCATATAAATTAGCTATCTTACCTTTAAAAAAAGAATTTAATCCTGTTGCTTATGAACTATATAAAAAAATCATTAGCAAAAATATCAGTTGTTCATATGATGCAAGTGGTTCAATTGGTAAGAGATATAGAAGACAAGATGCAATTGGTACAAAATATTGCATTACTATTGATAATGAAACAATTAATAATAAAACAATTACAATTAGAGAAAGAGATAGTATGAAACAAACTACTATTAATTTAAATGATTTAAATGAATTTATATTACATAATATTATTGGATGATAAGCAATGCATATCAATAAAAGTTTAATTGAATCAATTAAAAGTAAAATTAAAATTTCAGAAATTATTGGTTGTTTTTTAGATTTAAAAAAAAGAGGACAAAATTATTTAGGGTTATGTCCTTTTCATGATGATAAACATGCTTCATTAACTATTAATGATAATAAGAATATTTTTAAGTGTTTTTCTTGTGGTGTATCAGGTGATGCTTTTACATTTATTTCAAAATATAAAAATATCTCATACTATGAATCAATTTTAATAGCTGCCGAAATTGCTCAACTTGAACCAAAATACATAAATGCAATTAAAACTTTCAATAATGAATTTAGTAAATTAGATGTTTTTTTTAAAATCAATTATTTCACCAATTTCTTTTTTAAAAAATTTTTACAAACTCCTGATGGGAAGGAAGCTAAACAATATTTAATAGGTCGTAAATTTGATGATAATTTAATTAAAGAATATGAGATTGGTTTTGCTCCTAATAGCAATATTATTTTTGATTTACTAACCAATAAAAACAATATGGCTTCCAATAAGACTAATTTTAATTATTATGAAATTGAGCAGTTGGGACTAGTATATAAAAATAAAGAGGAAGTAAATTTCTTTTTTAAGAATAGAATAACTTTTCCTATTTATGATGAAAATGATAATATTGTTGGCTTTAGTTGTCGTGTTATTAAAAATGATGATGAACCAAAGTATTTAAATACAAATGAAAATATTATTTTTCACAAAGGGGAAGTATTATACAATCTTAACCAAGTAATCAAGGATGTTGAAACTAAAATCTTATATATTGTTGAAGGTTTTATGGATGCTATTGCATTAAAAAGAATGGGTATCAATAATGTAGTAGCAACTATGGGTACTACAATTACTCATAAGCATATGTCTTTATTAAAATCTAGATTACCTAATTTAGAAGTTATCATTCTAGGTTTTGACAATGATGAAGCAGGTAATAAAGGCAAAGAAAATGCTTATAATCTATTAAAAAATAATTATGCAATTTATTTAATTGATTTTATTGACAAGCAATACAAAGATATTGATGAAATATTAAATAATGATCAAGAATTAGCCATCAAGAATGTCAATAATTTAATTAGTTATGAAACATATCAAATCAATAAATTATTAGCTAAATATCCAACTATTAATGAAACTAATAAATTATTAATTTTAAAGGTAGCTAGTAAAATTTTAGGTGAAAGTAAAAATGAAATTACAATTGTTGAAAATGCTAAAAGATTAAGTAAATTATTAAATGTAGAGCAAGATATATTTTTAAAATCATCTAGTATTAATAAAAAAAGTAATAATGATGGAACATATAAAAAGTATCATTACAATTTTGATGTAGAAATAAATGAAACAAAAAATAAAAAAATAAAAGGAACAAGCATAAATGAATTGGAAAAAACCATTATTCAATTTATTTTATTTAATGCAGAAAATTTAAATTATTTTGAGCGTGGTAGATTCAATATTGAAGAAAATGAAAAAATTTTAAATAAATTAATTGAGTTTTATGACAAAAATCCAAATCAAACATCAGTTAGTGCTAAAGATTTAAGAATAATATTTGATGATGAAAAAACAATTAATGATCTTGCTGAATTAATTATCGATATTCAAAATAAAAAAGAAAAAATTAGTCAAAAAATTATTATGCAAACAATTGAACAATATATAAAAAAATTAAGACAAGAATGAAACAGAAATGTTGAAAAAAATATTTACAACAATGTTGCAAATAATGATGTATTAAATCAAGCAATTGCTAGAAACAAAAAGAAAAAATAAGATTTTAACTTACTAAAAGTTTTTTAATATATAGTCCTTAGCATCAAGGGCTGCTATGGTCCCGTCATTAATAGCAGTTGAAATTTGTCTAAATTTTTTATCTACAATATCACCTGCTGCATAAATGCCATCACATGATGTTTTTTGATTATGATCAACAATATAAAAATTATTAGCAGATTTTTTAATTCCTAATTCATCAATAATAGGATCTACCTTAAAGCCAATAAATGGGAATACAGCATTAACATTGATAGTAATGATTTCATTTTTAATTTTATCTCTTAAATCAAAGGATTGAACACTTGTATCTCCTTTAATTTCTAAAGCTTCAACATTATAAAGTATTTTAATGTTTTTTTGAGCTAATACTTCATCAATAATATGAGCTTCTGCTTTCATTTTGTCATTTCTAATTAATAAATAAACTTCAGAACAAATTTTAGATAAGTATACTGATTCTTCACATGCAGTATTACCACTACCAACAACAGCTACTGGTTTATTTTTAAAAAACATTCCATCACATATAGCACAATATGAAACTCCGTGATTTGCAAACTTTTGTTCACCTGGAATATTTAATTTTTGATTTTCCATACCTGTCGCAATAATAATGGTTTTAGCTAAAATTTCAGTATTGTTTTCTAATACAGCTACTTTATACTTATCTTGTGCTTTAATCTTTACTACTTTTCCACCAATAAATTTAGTTCCTAATTTTATAGCTTGATCATACATAGCATATCCTAATTCTGGGCCGGATATATTTTTAAAACCAGGGTAGTTTTCAACAGAAGCAGTTGTAATAACTTTTCCCCCTGGAGCAGATCTTTCAACTAAACAACTTTTTAAGTTAGCTCTTTGTGCATATATGGCAGCTGATAATCCAGCAGGACCTGAACCAATAATTAAAATGTCAAATATTTCCATATTTCAATTATAAGAAAAAAATATAAATATTCAAGAAGTTATTAAACTCTTGTTTAATATAAAAGATTTGCTTATAACTAAGCTTATATATTCAGAAATACATTGACAATATATATATATATATATAATTGTTCAATGTTTAAGGAGATATATGAGAAAATTTTTATCAGTTATTGCTTGAGCAATTACATCTGTTGCATTAATTATAGGTGGAATTCTTATCTTTGCACAATTAGGTAAATATCCAACTTTTGAAATTGCAGTTATGGGGCTACATTTAGGTCTAGGAATCGCACTATTTGGTGGTGGTATTGGTGCTGCTATTGGAGCTATTGCAAGCTTCTTTACAGCTAAGACTATAGATAAATAATTCCGCACCATATCAATATGAAAATAAAGAAAAAACATAGAGTAATCTATGTTTTTCTAAAATGAAATATAAAGTGCAACGCTAATATTAATATATCATATTAAAATTGTTGATGCATTAAAGTACTCTTGGTTTGTTGGCAAAGAGTATTTTTATTTTTTAGTTATTAAATGATCAAAATTTTATTTTTGTA
>CAJGBT010000004.1 GCA_904501665.1 uncultured Bacilli bacterium
AATACAAAAATAAAATTTTGATCATTTAATAACTAAAAAATAAAAATACTCTTAGCCAACAAACCAAGAGTACTTTAATGCATCAACAATTTTAATATGATATATTAATATTAGCGTTGCACTTTATATTTCATTTTAGATATATATATATATATATATAATTAGTTGATATGAAAATTAAAGATATCTTTTTCAGAAAAAGCAATGCTTTGCTGACAAAACAAGAAATTGATAAAATTTTTAGAAAAATAATTGTCATCTCTTCTTTTATTTTTGTTTATATTTTAATTTCTATAATTTGTGTTGTTTTAAATTACACTGCGTCAAAGTATTCATATAGTGATGAAAATTATGATTATTACACAATTAATGTTGCTCAAGTTAATGTAGCATTTGCTATTAGTGTTATAAATGAATTGTTTATTGTTTCCCTTTCTATTTTATTATTCATAATATATTTAAAATATTGTAAGGGTATTAATAAAGTAATGAAAGAATATAAAATTTATACGGAATTTAGAAACACGCTTTCCTTGATTGTTCCTATTTTCATTTTAGGAATTTCATGTCCGCTTATTTCTATAATGATTAATGCATTATATTTATATGGTCCAATATTTAACCGAACAACTTTTATTTTATTATCTGTATTGGTTGGACTTGCAGAAATTGCTTTATTTGTAATTTTTATAGTTCTTTTTGCTAAATCAATAAATCGAAGACGTGATCTTGAGAAGGATTTAAATGAAAAATAATAAAAATAATATAGAAAATGATAATGAAGTTCTAAAATACTACACAAATCTTTATAAAAAAATAATAATTTATAATGTTATTGAATGAATAATGATAGGGATTATGATTACTTCATTAATTGTTTCAATTGTATTAAGCATTGTTTTTAGTACAGTTATTCTTCCTACTTATGGCAAAATTGGGATGTTTTCCTTTCCTTTTTTTTCTTTGTGTTTTTCTATAATTATTTATAGAAAAAATAAAATTGAAGTTGAGAAGTTAAAATATATTACATTTTCTAATCAAGAACTAGAAGATTTAAAAAATGAAACATTAAATTCTTCATCATTTAAACAATTTTCAAAGCTATTGAAATTATGTAAAAAAGCTAAAGAAATTTATTATTATAGTAATGAATAAAGAGTTCTTTTGATAACCTATCTTTCAATTTTTAACAAAAATGATGAGTCAAAAATAAGATTTATCTTATTAGAAAGAATTCTTAAAATTGATTCTACATTAACAAAGCATAACTTCTATTAAATTTTAATTTAGATGTGTGTGATTAAAATATTTACTATTTTTAAACTTAAATTGTTTAAGCTTAAATTCACTAATAATTAAGATAATTTATAAATAATATTGACAATATATATATATATATAATTAGTTGGCTATTTTATATGGAGGAAATTTTATGGATCAAATTAAAGAGTTAAAAAGTATTAAAACAAGATCGATTGTAAGTCTTGTCCTTTTTATAACCATTTTAGGTTTGATTGTATCATTAGTTCTTAATCTTATAGATTGTATTAAAATACTTTCTACAAAATGAGAAAACAAAGAAGTTGAAGATAGTAAACTATTATGAGGAATTCTTTCGTTAGTTTTGTTAGGTCCAATAGGTTCGTTAGTTTTTGCATGTATTAGTTTAAATAAAATGAATGCAAAATAATTTAAATATTAAAAATAGTTTTTTAATTCCTTATAGATCATTTCAATTTATTTATCAATATTTATTTGGTAGATTTTGCTATCTATCATAACTTTAACAGGTAATACTAAAAGATAATTGTTTAAACATGTCTATATGATTGATTAATAAGATTTAACAACTATCTTAAATTGAATTTTCTGCTTTAATCTTTTCTAACAAGTTTTTTATATCATTTATTTTTGTAGTTGATTCATTATCATTAATTTCAAAATAACCATATGGCATATTACAAATATTAATAGCTAATAAATTAATTAATGATTTAGCATTTGCTGTTTGTCCGGCATAAAAATATAAAACCTCATGTTCGAATTTTTCTAGAACCTGAATAATTGAATTAACTTGTTCAATTGATAAACTTTGAAATTTAAATTCTTCTAGATTAATTTTCATATTTTACCCTATATAAGTATAAACCACATGCTGGTACTTTAAACTTACTTTTTCCTTTTTTTGGATTAACAAAACAATCGTTTATATCATCAATATTAATTTTATCTTCATTAAAAGCTAAAAGTGTTCCAATTATCATTCTTACCATATTCCTTAAAAATCCATCACCTTTAATTTCGAAAATAACATAATCATGATTTTTAAAAATATTCATTGCAAAAATATTTCTTATACAATCTTTTGATTTAAATTCACTAGTTGAAAAAGATAAGAAATTCTTTTTACCTAAAAATAAGTGTTTAATTGAATTTATTTTTTCTATATCAATTTGTTTGTTATACTGATAAAAATTAGTTTGAAAGATAGGATCAAAATTTATATTTGTATTAATAAAATATCTATATGTTTTTTCTTTTACATTATTTTGGATGTTAAATGATGTTTTAACAATGATACATTTTTTTATTCTAATATCATATGGTAGTCGTGAATTAATGGCTTTCATTAAAATTTCTGGTTCTATTGTTAATGTTTGGAATTTTAAATTAATAACTTGTTGAATAGCATGAACACCTTTATCAGTTCTACTAGATGAATAAACAATAAATTCATCATTAAATAAAAACTTAATTATCTCATGTAAAGTACCATTAACAGTTTTTAAATTTGGTTGAATAGCCCATCCATAATAATTACTTCCATTATAAGAAACTTCTAGAATATAATTCATAATTTTAGCTAATTAAACCCATTTCAATAATTCCAAAAGGAACAAAAACAAGATTAGTAACACCTAATGTTAGAGTTAGAGTAAATAAAAATGCTACACATGCTATCAAAATAAAATCAATTGCACCAAATTTAAAATTATGATAATTTGTACGAATAGATTTAGGATTATATCCTCTTGCTTCCATTGCATTGGCAAGCTCATCACTACGTCTAATTGAAATGGAAAATAATGGAACAATTAGTGCTAATAGTGCCTTAATTTTAATTAGAAAATTACCATTATAAAAATCTAATCCCCGAGATGCTTGAGCATTTAAGATTCTTTGAGACTCAGCAATTAAAGTTGGAATAAATCTAATTCCAATAGATAAAATCATTGCACATTCTGCAGCAGGGAATTTAAAAATTTTTAATGGTCTTAAAACTCTTTCTAAACCATTTGTTAATTCAATAGAAGTTGTAGTCTCAACTAAAATATTTGAACATATAAGAATTAAAAGAATTTTATTACTTATGTAGATGGAATTAAAGAATGCAATGGGAGAAATTGAGTATCAAGCATTTGAATAAAGAACACTACTATTTGGACTATAAGCAATTCCATTTAAAATATCAACTGAATCTAATATTACTTTACTTTTATAATTGATACCATCTAGATGAAAATTGTTATTTAAAATATATAAAAATACTTTTGCATCTAAAATTACATTTGCATCATCACCAGTATAAACTTTATTTATGATATCATTTTGAAACGAACTACTAAATTGATTAAATCATGATTTCATATCTTTCATTAATGTTTCTGAATTTTTAAAATTTTTGATAATTTCATTATTAATTTGAAAAATATTTCCACCATATATTTCAGAAATAAATAATTTATTATCTCCAATTTTTTGTTTAACAAATAAATCATTTACATTACCACCAAAGAAAATAAATTTATTTGAATTATAAAAAGTAATAGGGTCTTTATTAGTAATTCAATTAATGAGCAAAAAGAAAAATAAAACTAATAATATTGTTTTTAGTACATTAATGTAGGTTTTTTTGCCCAGTCTTGCTATAAAGAAAATTGGGATAAATACTGATAGTAAAATCATTTGTGAAAAAAATCCACCAGGTAAAAAAAACATAACTACTGAAAAAATAAATAAAAGAAATTTTACTGATGGATGAATCTTACAAAAAAAACTTTTATTTTTTAGTTTGTTTGATACTAACATTTTTTACCTTTCTTTATTTTAATAATTGCTTTTGCTAAATCATCAACATTTTTTGGTTTAATAGTTAATAGTTTTTCAAATTTAGAATCTTTTTTGATTAAATTCAAAATAGTTTTAATTACTAATGGTTGACCAATACTTGTTTTTGATAATATTTTTTCATTTAAAAAAATACTATATGGTTCCCCACTAGCAATTAATTTTCCTTCATGCATGACAAGAACTTCATCAGCAATAGATAAAACTTGATCCATTGAGTGAGTAACTACAAAAATTGTTTTATTTTGCTTTTGAAATTTTAACATATATTCAATCATTTCATTTTCACTTTGTGGATCTAGACCAGCTGTTGGTTCGTCAAAAACAAAAATATTAGGATTAGTGATAAAGATACTGGCTAAAGCAACACGGCGTTTTTGACCACCAGATAAACTAAAAGGAGAACAATTTAAAAAGTTTTCACCTAATCCTACAAAATTTAAACTTTTAACAGCCATATCATATGATTCTTTTTTAGAATATTTTTGAATCCTAGCAGCAAAAGCAACATCAGCTAGTACAGTTGTTTTAAATAATTGAATTTCAGGAAATTGATAAACAAATCCTATATTTTTTCTAATCTCATGATAGTTTTTAATTTTCTTTCTACTTTTTTTATTTAAAATACAATCAGTTTGTTTAATATTTAAATGACTAGAATAATTATCAATAAAATCTAAATTATTAGTTGTTAATACTTCAAATACTTCACATTGTTCAATAATGTTTACAAAATTTGCTTTTAGATCTTTTGTTAAGTGTCCCTTATTAATTTTAAAGTCATTAATGTCATAACTTTTTAATGCAAAAAATAAATCCTCTTTCTTGGTATGGGTTGCACAAAATAATAAAAATTTATTTTGGTTATCATTTTCTTTGTTTATAAAGTATTTAGCTATTATAACATTATGAAGAGTCTTCTTGGCTTCTATCTTATTATTTAATATTTCAATAGATCCATATTGTGGTTTTTTTAAAATATTAAATGTATTGATTAAACTTGATTTACCCGAACCAGATTCACCAATAATGCAATAAATTTTTCCTTCTTGAAAAGTAAAGGAAAAGTTTTTTACAGCAACTTGTGCTTTATCTTTATCTTGTTGATTATAAATAACATAAATATTCTTAGCCTCAATTATATTTTTTTTTATTTTTTGCATATTTCTCTCACTAATTGTTTATCATCCAATGTTAATTTAACATTTAATCCTTGGTCTTTTAATAATTTTATTAATTTAAGATTGAATGGCAAGTCAAGCTTTGCTTCTTTTAAAAATTGATAATCACTAACTAATTCATCAAGAGTACAAAATTTAGCAACTGTTCCTTGGTTCATGCAAAGGATTTTATTAGCATTTTTAATTTCTTCCATATCATGAGTTATTGAAATAATAGTAATATTATGTTGTTTTTGTAAAAATAACATTAAATTAATTACATCTTTTTTAGAATTAGGATCTAGCATAGAAGTAGATTCATCAAAAATAATAATTTCAGGAAATAAGGCAATGGTTGAAGTGATAGCTACCTTTTGTTTTTGTCCACCAGATAAATTAAATGGTTCTTTATCTAATAATTCACTAATATTGATTATCTTAGCAGAGTTATAAATAATTTCTTTCATTTTAGATGGTTTAACACAATAATTTTCAAGACCAAAGGCAATATCATTTTCAGTGGTTAAACCAATAAATTGATTATCTGGGTTTTGGAAAATGATTCCAATTTTTTTTCTTAAAATGTTAATATTTTCTTCATTTAATAAAATACCATCAATATAAATTTTTCCAGCTTGAGGTTTTAATAGACAGGATAAAATTTTTGATAATGTTGATTTTCCAGAACCATTGTGACCGACTATACAAATGTATTGACCTTTATCAATAGAGAAAGACATATCTTTTAGAAGATACTTAACATCTAAATTATCTACATCATATTCATAACTAAAAAAAATACGCTCTAAAGTGATAATGGGTCTGTTCATGATATCCCTTAAGATTTTTTATTCGCTTTTTTAGCTTCTTTCTCAGCTTTCTTTCTTGCTTTTTCTTCTTCTTTTAAACGTTCCCTTTCTAAACGTTTAGCAATTTTTTCTTCTTCTTTTGCTTTTCTTTGTGCTTCTACATTAGCAGCAAATTCAGCTGCTTTTTGTTTTTCAATTTTAATTTGTTCTTGTTCATAAACTAATGATTCATTATAAATTTGTTCTTTAATTTCACTATATGTATTTCGTGATCACACTTCAACATAATCAAAATCTTTTCTTTTGAATCCTTGTAAAATTCTTTTTTTAAATAAACAAACTATTGGTAAAACCTGAACTAATCCTGGTAAAAAATCTAAATCTTTTTGGAAATGTTTAGGAATAAAATACAATTTAACCCAATGGTTTTGTGGATCTAAGAATGGAATATTAAATTTAATGACTTTCACATTAAATTTTCTAATAACTTTTTCATTAGGAGAGTTTGGATTTTCATCATTACGAGGACAAATATATCCTTCAACTTCTTGAGTAAATAAATTTCTAAATCAAGTAACAATATTCATAAATATCCTAAAAAAAGATTTATTAATATTATAACAACTAAAATAGTTTAAAAATTAATAAACTATATCTCTTCTTCATTATCTTCATTAATATTAGAGAAAAAATTATATGAAATATTACTATAATCTAATTCATCAATTGAAGACAGAACTATTCCGTTTTCTTTTAGTACATCCTTATCGTCATTAACTGTAACACAAAAAATATTATTTTTAATCATATCATTAATAGTTTTCTTTACTTGGGTAATACAAGCAATTTCTTCATATGTAAGATTAAAATTACTAGCATAATTTACTAATCAAGTTGCTGTTAAATAATGATCTTCATTAATTATTTCTATAGAAACATTATTAGGCATATTATATAGTTTATTAATTTCAGACATTAATTCATTACAAGAAACAATTACAATATGAGCATCATTTTCCTTTGCTTGTAAGAAAAATTTATTTAAATTTTCATTTAAAGGATAATTTTTTACATAATTTTTTAATTCTTTTTTAAAAATAAGAATTAATTCACTTTTAACAGAGTCATATACAGATTGTCCTAAATGTTCAATTAAACTTTTCCTATTTTCAAAAAAAGCATATCATTCATTTTTATCAATTCCATTAAATATAGATGACAAAGTTTTGTTTTGCTTTAAATCAAAAAAAGATTTTCAAACTTCATCATATATTTTATCAATATCAACTACATATGGATTACAATCCATAAAAATATATCTAAGCATAAATATTTTTAAACCTTACTTGAACCATTCTCATGATTTATTAATTTTAGTCTAATTTTTTCATCCTTTATTTCATTATATATTTTTAATCTTTCTTTTTGCAATGATAGAAATTTTAGTTTATTTTCATATTTTTGCAAGTCTTTTATTCCATTTTTAATTGAATAATGGACAGCTGCACGTGAAATATTATACTTATTAGACATTTCACTAAGTGAAAAGTCATTAAAATAATAATCCATAATATAATCACATTGTTTTTTGGATAATAACTGATGATACACATCAAATAATTGACTAACTTTAGATAGATTTTTCATTTTTATCTATAAATTCCTTAGAAAGACCTAAAATATAATTTTCAATATCAAATGGTTTAAGATCATCTAACTTTTCACCTAAACCAATAAATTTAACTGGGATATTAAAAAGGTCTTTAATTGCTAAAATTATACCACCCTTTGATGAAGAATCCATTTTAGCTAATACAATACCGGTTGGATTAGCTACTTCTTTAAATGCTTTTGCTTGATTTAGTCCTGATTGACCTGTTGTTGCATCTAAAACTAATAAAGTTTCATGTGGAGCAGTTTTATCAAATTTAGCTATTACTTGATAAATTTTATTTAATTCATTCATAAGATTTACTTTATTTTGTAATCTACCTGAGGTATCACAAATAACTAAATCATATTTATCATTATATCCTTTTTCTAAACCTTCATAAATTACAGAAGCAGGATCTTGTCCTTCCTTTCTTGGTTTCGCTATTTCAATTCCTAATTTTTGGGCTCATTTATCTAGTTGTTCAATTGCACCTGCTCTAAATGTATCACCAGCTACCAATAGTACCTTCTTTTTTTCTTGTACAAATTTATATGCTATTTTTGCAATTGATGTTGTTTTGCCGACGCCATTCACACCAACTACTAAAACAACATTTGTTCTATCATTTAATAAATTAATATCAACATCAATATCAGTATCTTGAATATAATAAATTAATAATTTATCAAAAATAATTGATGATATTAATTTAACATCATTAATATTTTGAAATTTAACTTCTTCTTTAATTGCTTTAACAATTTTTTCAGCAGCTAAATAACCTATATCATAACCTATTAATTGTTCTTCCAAATTTTCAAATAGTTCTTCATCTATTTTGGTGTATTCACTAACAATATTATCAATTAGTTTTGATAATCCCTTAGATGAGTTTTTCAAGCCATCATCAAATTTCTTTTTATTATCTTCCTCTTTAAAAATTCTATTTTCTTCATTTTTTTCCTTAATCTTCTTTTGTTTTTTGCGTTCTTCTAGTTTCTTTTTTAAATTTTTAAAAATATTCATTTTATTTTTCCTCTTTAGCAAATTTAATTGCTTTATCGATAGAAACTGAGAAAATGTTACTTATCCCTGGATTTTGCATTGTAACCCCTAATAATGTCTTACATTCCTTCATTGTTCCAGGACGGTGAGTAATTACTAAAAATTGGGTTTGATTAGCATTTTGTCTAATAATTTGTGCAAAACGTTCAACATTGGCTATATCTAATGCTGCTTCAGCTTCATCTAAAATTACAATTGGGAAAGAAGATATTTTTAAAATAGCAAATAAAACTGCAATTGCTACTAATGTTTTTTCACCACCTGATAATAACTTTAAATTACTAATCCGTTTTCCTGGTGGATGTGCCATTACTTCAATACCTGATTCTAAAATATTATTTGGATCTGAACATGTTACAACACAAGAACCTCCTCCAAATAAAAATTTAAAAATATTTGGTAATTCATTATTAACATCATTTATAATTTTTGCAAATTTTGATTTAGCAGCTTTATCTAACTCTGAAATAGAAACTTTAATATTGTTGACACTATCTTCTGTTTGTTTTCTATTTTCAACAATTAAATCATATTTTTCTTGCTTTTCTGTTAATTCTTCAACCGCTTTTGGATTAATGGTGCCAAGTGCATCAATTTCTGCTCTTAATTGATTGATAATTTCCTTTGCTTGAGCTTCACTCATTGGTAACTCTTTGCTATAGTTTTCAATTGCAAATTCTAATGTCATACCATAAATTTCGTTTATTCTATTTTTAGCATTATCATATGAGTTTTGACATCTAATTAAATTTTGATTAGATTGAGCAAGAGTTGCTTTAATTCGATCTAAAGAAATTCTAACTTCTTCTAGATTAGCTTCAGCATCTTTTAATTGTGAACTATAATTTATTTTATTGGTAGTTGCAATAGTTAAGTTTTCTTGAATTTTTGCTTTTTTTGCTATTAAATTATTAATTTCATCTTGGATTTTATTTTCATCAATTATTTTATTGCTATCAAAAGATTTTCTAGTTAATGTTTCATATTCAATTAAATATTTATCATAATTTTTTTGTGAATTTTCTAAATTATTGTTAAGATTAGAAATTGCATATTTTTTTTCATTCACCTTAATATCAACTTCTGTGTGCTCTGCACTAATTTTTTCATATTCTAACTTGGTTTCTAATAATTTTGATTCAATGTTTTTAATTTCAATCTCTAATTCTTCTTTATGTTTTTCTAAATTAAATTGAGATATTATATCCCGATTTGAACCACCGGTTATTGCACCACCAGGAAAAACAACATCTCCGTCTAGGGAAATGACTTTATATAATTGATATGTATATTTAGAAATTCTAATAGCATCTTCAATTGTGTTGGAGATAATTACTTGACCAATTAATGCATCAATAACAACTTGCATTTTCGGATCAACATTAATTAGTTTAGAGGCTATTCCTACAAAACCTTCTAATTCTGTTAAAACATCTAAATGTTCTTGTCTCACAAATTTTGATTTAATATCTCTTAATGGTAAAAATGTAGCCGTTCCACCGTTATTTTGTTTTAAAAAATTAACAGCATTTTTAGCATTTTCTGATGTTTCAACGATAATGTTTTCTCCTGATTTTCCTAATGCTTTGGAAATCGCTACTTCATATTTTTCTTCAACATTAATAAATTTAGAAACAATATCATAAACACCTTTTAAAGCAAGCTTATTTTCTAATACTGTTCTTACTCCAAAAGATTGGTTATTATTTCTTTCTATTTGTTCAGAAATGATTCTTAATCTTGTTGCTTTTTCAGTAAATAAAATATTTAAATGATTAATTTCTTCATATGCTTTATTTTTCTTTAAAGCTAAATCATTAATAACGCCTTCGAAAACTTCAACTTGATTTTTAAGTTCATTAATTCTTTCAGTTAAAGAACTAATGTCTTTTTTATGAGAAACAATTAATTGTTCATATGCTTTTATTTTATCTTCTTCATTAGATGAATTAATACCATCTAATAATTTAGAGTTAAAAATTGCTTGTTTTTTTTCTAAAGTAGCAATTTGTTCATTGATTTGAAATAAGGCTTCATTGCTTTTAGTTACATCTAAATCTGCTTCATTTAATCTAGATTTGATAAAATCTAATTTTTGTTTCAATTCATTCTCTAAAGGTTGTTTCAATCTAGATTCATTTTCATTCATTTTAATTTCTTCTTCTGTTTTAGTTTTAACAACATTAAAATGTGAAATATCTCTTACTAAAATAGAAATTTCTAAATCTTTTAATTTATCAAATTTTTCCTTTCAAATCTTAGCATTTTCAGCTTGTTTTACTAACTTCTTTAAATCTCTTTCTAATTCTTTTTCTAGGGCAACAATAGTAGTTAATGATTGTTCAGCTTTTTCTAAGTGTCTTAATGATTCAGCTTTTTGAATGGAATACATACCAATACCTGCTGCTTCCTCAAACATTTTCCTTCTTGCTTCTGGTTTAGCTTCTGAAAAACTATTAACTGTTCCTTGTGAGATAATTCCTAATGAACCTTTTGATAAACCAGTATCAGTAAAAATTAATTGGATATCCTTTAATCTTGCTGGTTCATTGTTAATAAAATATTCATTATTACCAGAATCTCTAAATAATTTTCTTGTAATTGATATTTCATCTTTATCATAGTGTAAGAATTTATTTGAATTATCAAATGTTAAAGTTACTTGTGCGAAATTAGATTCAGGCCTAACTGATGAACCTTTAAAGATAAGGTCTAATTTATTACTACCTCTCATGTCTTTAACTGATTGTTCACCAAGCACTCATTTAAAAGCATCAACTATATTTGATTTCCCAGCTCCATTTGGACCAACAATCCCAGTCATTTCATCAACAAAATCTATTTTAATTTCATCAGCAAATGATTTAAAACCATATGCATAAAACTTCTTTAAAAACAACACATTAATTCCTTTCCTTTGAAAAATTCTTTTCTAGTGCTTGTTTGGCTGCTAATTTATCAGCTGATTTGAAATCAGTTGCTTGTCCTTCACCGAATAATAATTTATTTCCATTTGCATCCACACAATATAGTTTAGTATATTTCTGCTTTCCTTTATCAAAATGTTCATAAATTGGCTTAAAAATATTTGATGCTTGAATTTCTTCTTGAAACCTAGTTTTGTAATCCTTTGAGACATCAATCTCATTTGTTTCATAACTTTTAATAATGGTTTTATTTAATATTTGAGAAACTTTTTTTATTCCTTGATCTTGAGCAATCGCTCCAATAAATGCTTCAAAAACATCTTCACAAATTCTTTCAGAAATAATGTTACCTTTACCTGTTAATATCAATTTATCTAAATTAATTTGTTTACAAGCAGTAGCTAATGTTTCTTTTTTAACTACATTTGATTTAATAGTGGACATATTACCTACATCCATTCCTGGTTTTTTCCCATATAAATAATTTACAATAATTCATTGAATTGCAGCATCTCCTAAAAATTCCAATCTTTCATAACTATATTTTAATCCATTTTCATTTGCATATGAAGGGTGAGTCATTGCCTCCATATATATGCTAAAAGACTTAGGATTACTGATTCCAAATTTTTTTAAAATTTTTAACAAATTATCTCTTCACTCTTTTTGATTCATTAGCAATTTCCTTTTTAATCTTATCAATAATTTTAAATTCTATTGATTCTTTCAACATTCTTAAAGAACTAAAAAATTGTTTATAATCAGCTGATCCATGTGTTTTAACTGCAATATTATTAACTCCTGCGACAAAAGCTCCTGCATTATTTTTATAATCAAATTTCTTTTTAACTTTTAATAAATAAGACATAATAAAAGGAAATAAAATTCAATGTAATGGTTTTTTATAATAATTTAACATATCGTTAAAAATTATTTTTGATGTTCCTTCTAATGATTTCAAACAAATGTTGCCAGCATAACCATCAGTTACAATCACATCAGTTAACCCCATTAAAATATTTTTGGGTTCAACATATCCTTGAAAATTAATATTTTTATTTGCTTTTAATCTATCATAAGCTAAATGATGATATTCATAACCTTTATGATGTTCCTCACCTATATTCAAAATAGAAACTTTTGGATTATCAATGCCACGACACTTTGCAAATAAGTTCCCTATAATAGCAAACATATAAAGGTCATAATCATCACAATTAATTGATGCACCAACATCAAGAATATTAAATCCTTTACCAGAAAATGTTGGAACATATGGTATAAAAGCTAATTTATTTACACCTGGTATTAAACCAAAATTTTGATAACACAAAAAAGCAAAAATACTAGAATTGCCTGCTGATAAAACTCCATCAGCTTTTTTTTGTTTAACTAAATCAATTGCTTTAAACATTGAACTATCTTTTTTTGTTCTTAAAATAGTAATAGCATCATTTTGTACAATCTCATCATTTGCATTAATGATGGAAATATTTGCTGGATCAAATTTTATAGATTTAATTTTATCTTCATTACCAACAAGAATAATCTGAATATTTTTGTTTTGCTTTACAAAGTCTTGACAAGCTAATATTGCTTCTTCTAAGCTATTTTCAAATCCCATTACATCAACTGCTAATATCATAAATTGTTTTATAATTTAGATTAAATTATAACATTTTGAAAAATAATAATTATTATTAAAATTTAAATTTTATATTATTTATTTTTTTCTTTTAAAGCACTCATTTCAAGAATTTGATCCCTTAGTTCAGCTGCTAATTCATATTCTTGATTTTTAGCTGCCTCTAACATCATTTTTTTAAGTTTCTGGATAGAAATTGATTTATTGATTTTCTTATTCTCATTAATATTAAAATCAGTTAAATCATTATGAATTTCTTTTATGATAGTTTTTGGAGTAATGCCGTGCTTTTGGTTATATTCCATTTGAATTTTTCTTCTTCTAGCACTTTCATCAATCGCTTCTTGCATTTCTTTTGTTATCTTGTCAGCATACATTATAATATGACCGTTTTCATTTCTGGCTGCTCTACCAATAATTTGAATTAATGATTTTGTGCTTCTAAAAAATCCTGGTTTATCAGCATCAAAAATACAAACTAATGAAACTTCTGGAACATCTATACCTTCACGTAATAAATTAATACCAACAATTGCTTCATATTTTCCCTTTCTTAAATCATTAATTATTTTTAACCGTTCAAGTGTTTTTAATTCATTATGAAGATAAGCTACTTTAATGTCACGAGAATTTAATAACTCTGATAATTCTTCCGCCATCCTTATGGTCATAACTGAAATAAAAGTCTTTTCATTTTTATTTCTTTGAATATATAGTTCATTAATTAGATCGTCAATTTGATTTTTAGTACTCTTAACTATAATTGTAGGGTCTAACAAACCAGTGGGTCTTACAATCTGTTCTACAATACAATGGTTTGTATTTTCAATTTCTCACTCACTTGGCGTGGCTGAGACATAAATAACTTTATCCATCTTAGCAGTAAATTCTTTGAAATTTAGTGGACGATTATCTAGTGCTGAAGGTAATCTAAACCCATAATCTACCAATGATTGTTTTCTACTTTGATCGTTGTTGTACATCCCTCTTACTTGTGGTATAGACATATGTGACTCATCAACTACTAATAATCATCCATCCTTATGAGTGTTAAAAAAATCAAAAATTGTATAAGGTGTCTGACCAGGAGCTCTTAATTCTAAATGTCGGGCATAATTTTCGATACCATTACAATACCCAAATTCTTTCATAGATTCCAAGTCGCTTTTCACTCTTTGTTCAATTCTTTGTGCTTCTAGTAATTTTTCATGATTTTTAAAAAACTTTACTCGTTCTACCATTTCATCATAAATTCTTTTAAATGATTCTTCGCGGTTTTCACTATTTAAAACATATTCATTAGCAGGCGGAATTACAATGTAATTAATTTTTTCAATTTGTTTACCTGTTAAAGAATCAACTTTACTTATCTTCTCAATTTCTTCATCAAAAAAAGAAATTCTAATTATGTATTCATCATTAAATCCAAATGCAATTTCTAATACATCGCCATTAAAACGAAAGGTTCCAGGTTTAAGATTTATATTATTGTATTGATAATTCAATTTAATTAAATGTAACTTTAATTCATGGAAATTGATTTTTTGATTGACTTTTAACAATAAATTTAAATCAAAAAAATCACGGGGTGAAGCACTAGCATAAATTGCTGCAACTGATGCAACAACAATTACATCATCATATTGAGATAATGAGTTCAATGTTGAAAGTCTCATCATTTCAATATCTTGATTTGTTTTAGCTGTTTTTTCAATGTAGGTATCTGACTTAGGTAAATATGCTTCTGGTTGATAAAAATCAAAATAAGAAACAAAATACTCAACATGATTATTAGGAAAAAGTGATTTTAATTCTTGATATAATTGACCAGCTAAAGTTTTATTATGAGCTAAAACTAATGTTGGTTGTTGAATTTTGGCAATAACATTAGCAATTGTAAATGTTTTACCTGTTCCAGTTGCGCCAAGTAAAACTTGTTGATTAGTAGTCTTAAAATTTTTAACTAACGTCTCAATAGTTTTAGGTTGATCGCCCTTTGGTACATTAGCAGAAACAAGACTAAAAATTTTAGACATTATTATTTTTTATAAATTTCAGCAATTGTTTTTTGTTTAGTATCATTCTTATTAACAGAATTTAAATAACCAAAAGAAGCAATTTTTGGTTTTTTAATATTTGGATCTCTTGCTGGAATTGTTTTTGGTATTACTTTGTTTTCATTTGGTTTATTATTAGGAGTAACTCACTTTAATTGTTGTTGAGGTCTATTACTATATGCAGGTTGAGCTACTTGTTGTGGTTGGTTATTATAAACAGGTTGATAAGTTTCTTCACTAGGATGTAAAGCGTAACCATTATTGATTTGTTGTTGGTTGTAATATGGATTATTTTCTAATTGGTTAAAATAATTAATTGTTTGAGGGATTGCTTCATCTAATAAATCTTGACTATTTGCTTGTCTAGAATTAGTAATTTTTTGTAATTCTTCCTCTACTCTTTTCTTTATTTCTTCTTCAATTTTAAGTTTATTATATTTATCGTCTAATTCTTTGCACTTTGCTAATTGCTCTTTTTTGTAATCTTCTTGTTCTTTAATAGTATCTAACAATCTTTGATGAATATCTTTTAGTTCAGAATTTTCTTGTTTTAAAATATTTTGAAATTGCATTTCTTGGTTAATTTGTTTGTTTAAGAAATTGCTACTCATATCATTAATTTGTTTTTTCAAACTATATATTTCTTTAGTTAATTCTTCTCGAACTATTTTTAACTTATTTAGTTCTAATGAATTGTTTTGGTTTTGAAAAAAATCATCATTTAATGATATAGTTTGTTGTCCTAAATTATCATTATTATTAAAATCATTTACAGTATTTTGTTTAAAAGTATTTGTTTGAATTGGTGGTGGGGGAGGAGGTGGAGGTGGAGCAAATTTAACATTATTATTTTTTGGTTCATCTGCATTAAGATTTTTTTCTAATTCTTTCACATCTAAAGCTACTTCTGGTTTAATATCATTATTAACAACATTTAAAACTTGATTCATAAAATCATTTTGGTCGTTTGATAAATCAGTTTTATCTTCACTTAAAGTTGATTTTTTAAAAATTTCTTCAAGTTCTGGTTTTTTAACTCTGTTATTTTCAGAAGTATTATTCATTTTTGTCAAAATTTCATCAACAACATCATTAATTTTATCTAAATTATTAGTATTATTTTTTTCCATAACATTATTTATTTTATCATATTCTTTATTAATAGCATTATTTGATAATGTTAAATTCTCAAAATTAGTATTTATTGTTTTCTTTAAATCATTATTTATAGATAAATTAATTGGAGTTGCATTTTCATTGATATTATAGTTGGGTACTTGTGTAGTTGCTGATAAAATTTTACTAACACATTCATTTGCAATATCAATAGTGATGTTAAAAAATAAAAAGTCTGAGTCTTCTATATAAATATTAAGTGGTGATTTTTGTTCAAAACTTCTTAAAGAAACACTATCTCTTAATTTTTGATTTAAATCTAGAAATCTAGTTCAATTTTTATCCATTGCTTCAATTGCAATTTTTCTTCATAAAAAATTAGCTTGTTCTTTTCCTATAGCTTTGTATCTATTAAAAATTTGTAATTTTAATTCATTTGAAACTTTAGTAAAAATTTCATTTGTCGTTTTCTTTTTATAAAAATCGTGATCAAAATCAATTCATACACCACATTTTTTATGAATATCTTTAACCAACTCAACTGTATTTACCATATCAATATTCTCTTTGTGACGATTAAGAGTAATTAATGTCTCTACTATCCTTGGAACCATTCTAAATATAATTTCAATGATGTTATTAGATAACAAAATAGAGTCTCTTTGTTTATAAAAAAGTTCTCTTTGTTCACTAAGTACATAGTCATAATCAATTAAATTTTTTCGAATATCAAAGTTCATGTTTTCTACTTTTTTTTGAGTTCTAGTTAACATTTTAGAAAAGAACTTTAAATCAATTACTTCTTCTCCTAATTTATATTGGGCTTTATCAAATAAATCAGTTGCAAAACGTTTAAATAATAAATCTTGTAGAGAAATAAAGAAACGTGATTCACCAGGATCGCCTTGTCTACCTGAACGACCTCTTAATTGATTATCAATCCGTCTTGATTCATTTCTTTCTGTACCTAATACATATAGGCCACCAAGTTCAGCAACACCAGGACCTAATTTAATATCAGTACCACGACCAGCCATATTTGTGGCAATTGTTACAGCATATTTTTGTCCAGCACGTGAAATAATTTCAGCTTCTTTAGCATTATTTTTAGCATTTAATACTTCATGCTTAATTCCAATCTTTTCTAACATCTTATGAAGTAATTCTGAATCTTCAACAGAAACTGTACCAACTAGTATAGGCTGACCAATAGAATTTCTTTTCTTTATATCAGCAACTACATATTTTCATTTTAATTGTTTTGTAGCAAAAACATAATCTGGATGATCAATTCTTTGTTTAGGTTTATTTGTTGGAATATTCACAACAGTCATATTGTAAATATTTAAAATTTCATTTTTTTCTGTTAGAGCAGTTCCGGAAACACCGGCTAGTTTTTTATACATTCTAAAAAATGTTTGATAAGTTACTATTGCAACAGTCACATTTTCTGGTTCAATTTCAACATTTTCTTTTGCTTGAATAGCTTGGTGCAATCCAGCGGAATATGTTCTTCCTTCCATAACTCTACCTGTAAAAGCATCAACTAAAGCAATTTCATCTATATTTTTTTGATGGTTGTGTTTAATAATATATTCTCTACCTAATTCCATCATATAATTAGCTCTTAAAGCATTCATAACTCTATGAACTATTTCACTATTTTCAACATCATATAAATTACTAACATTGAAAAACTTTTCAGCTTTCTTGATTCCAATATCATTTAAATTAATTGATTGTGACTCTAAATCAATAACATATTCAGATGGGTGTAAATTTTTAACAAATGCATCAGCTTCTTTATAAAGTGACAAATCACTATTTGGACTTCCAGCAATAATTAATGGTGTTCGTGCCTCGTCAATTAAAACTGAATCGGCTTCATCAACAATAGCAAAGTTTAGAGATCTTTGCATTTTTTCTTCATAATTTTGCACCATATTATCTCTTAGATAATCAAAACCTAATTCAGAGTTAGAAACATATGTAATGTCACAGTTATACATTTCTTTTTTTTGGTTTGGCATCATTGAAGCTTTTATAAAGCCCACTGATATTCCTAATTTAGATAATGCTGCTTTAGAGAACTCTGCATCACGTTCAACTAAATATTCATTAACAGTAACAATGTGTACTCCTTTTTTTGTTAATGCATTAACATAAGATACTAGAAGTAGTACAAGTGTTTTACCTTCACCAGTTGCCATTTCAGCAAAATCACCAAAATGAGTAACAATAGCTCCAATTAATTGTGTTCGAAAGGCTTTTAATCCATGAACACGAAAAATCATTTCTCTTGCTATTGCTAATCCATCAACTAAGTAATTATCAACATTTTTGTTATTTTCTTTAATATCATCCATCATTCGATATGATAAGTTAGTTAATTCTTTATCAGAAAGTTTGGAATATTTTTCCTCTTTAGATAAAACAAGATCTGCAATATCACATGCATTGTCTAACACCCTTTGTCTTGGGGAAATTTTTTTAAATGTATTTTTGATATTTTCTAATCGATTAGAGTTTTTAACTTTTTTAATATTTTCAAACATAATCAAAATAATTATATAAAAATAAATATTTAGTTAATCATATTTATACATTTATAAATTGTTATAGCAATTTTTTATTTCTTCTAATATTTCTTCATCAGTATATTGAATGTATCTTGATGTTGTATTAATATTGCTATGTCCTAGTGTTTTTCTAACTATTTCTAAATTTATATTTTTTTTAATTAAATTGGTAGCATAACTTCTTCTTAGACTATGTGGAGATAACTTAATGTTTAAATTATGCATTGATATATTTTTAATAATATTGTTAACTTGTTTATAGGATAATAATTTTCCTCTTTTGTTAATAGGGATTTTTTTATTTTTTCAATTATTTAATAAATGTAGCAAATAATCATTAATATAAACTAATCTTGTTTTTTTACCTTTTCCATAAATTAATAAGCGTTGATTACTAATTAATTTAATATTTATTTCAAATAATTCACTAACCCTTATGCCTGTAAAAAACATGAAGCAAAATATTAATCAATTCCTTTGTTGATAGAAATTATTAATACAAATTTTATTTTTCATGTTTTCAAAGTTATTTAATGATAATACTTTTTGAAGAGTTATCTCTTGTTTTGGTAATTTAATGTCTCTACATTCATTTAAAAGCTTTCATCTTTTTTCAAATTTAAAAATTGATAAAATGCTATGATACATTAAATTAACTGAGGCAGGTTTATGATTAACCTCATATAATTTGATAAATTTTACAAAATTGCTTTTAGTTGGATTGTTGTTTTTCAAAAAAGCTTTTCAAATTCCATAATTCTTATAATAAACATTTATTGTGTTTGTTGATAAATTTTTGTTTTTTAAATAGGTTTTATATTTCATTTTTCTCTCCTTATATATAACTAAGTCAAGAAAAATTTTAATTTTTGCAAATTTTTAAATTATTTTTTATATTTTATAAATTTTAAATCCTTAGGACACTTAGATGTTAGAACAATTGGATTATTATTTTTAATGACAATAGTATCCTCAATTCTTACACCTCCGACATTAGGTTTATAGATACCTGGTTCAATTGTAATGACATTATTATTCACAAATTTTACTTTATTGCGAACATTAACATTTGGTAATTCATGAACTTCTAAACCTACACCATGACCAGTAGAGTGGACAAATAAACTTTTATATTTTGTGCTATCTATAATTGTTCTACAATATTTATCTAAATCAGCACCACTAATTTTATTGGTTGCTTTTTTAAGTGTCTTGGTTTGTGCTTCATAAACTATTTTATAGATATCAAGCATTTCTTTGCTATTACATTTTGAACCTAAAACAAAAGTCCTAGTTATATCAGAAGCATATCCTTTATATACACATCCAATATCAATTGTGATCATATCTCCATCTTTTATTTTGTAATCGCTTGGGTGATGGTGTGGCTTTGAACCATTAATACCAGCAGCAATAATTGGACTAAATGAGTTTCCTTCTGCTCCTAAAGATAGAATTTTAATGGATATTGCTTGTGCAACAAATTTTTCAGTCATCCCGGGTTTAATAAAATCTCATAATCAAATAATAACGGAACAAACTATATCAGCAGCTTTTTGTAATAGTTCAATTTCATTTTTTGTTTTTATTTCTCTTAATGTTTTAGAAATAAAACATGAAATGTCTTTTGCATCTCAAAAATTAGTAATGAAACTAAACTGAGATAAATTAGTATATTCTTCCTCTATTGCAATCTTGTTTAAACCTAAATCCTTCTTAGCTTTTTTGATTAAATAAGATAAATGATTTTCTTTTGTATTATCAATACATCAAACAATTGCTTTTTTGATCTTTTTATTTGCTTCCTCATAATAACGACTATCAGTAATAAAAATTGCTTTTCCTTTTTTATTTATCAAAAGAAATCCATATGAACTTGCAAAGTCTAAAAATCAAGTTCGATTAATTTCACTGCATAGTAGAATACCATTTACTTTAAGTTTACTAATTATTTTTCCTATAATATTCATTTTGATTCTCACTTATTAAGATTTTGTCATTTTTTTCTTTTTTATAAAACTATTTTTCTAAAAAAATCTAAACGATGCAAAACGTGTTTGCGATATTTTCGGATAGCATAATTGTCACTAATACTTAATGTTCATTGATAAGCATATAAACAAGAAATTATTAAATAGTCTTTTAGTTTTTGTAAATTAATATTACCATACAATTGTGCTAAATATAAAATTTGTTTTTTACTCATGTTTTCCCTAGCTAAATTTGCAATTTCAAAATAAACTGTGTTTTTTCTAGCCCACTCAAAATCAATTAAATTAATAACATTATTTTTTTTATCAAATAAAATGTTATTAGGATTTAAGTCGCAATGACAAACAATGTCTTTAGGTTCATTAATATATTTATTTAATAAATGTACATACTCATTATAAAAATGCTTGTTTTTATCATTATTTAATAAGTCAGTGAATATATATGGATTGAAATTTAAAATTTTATTATTTTTAATGTTGTGTATCTCATGAAGTTTTGGAACTAATAATTCAATTTTATTGTTATTTCATTTTTTAAATTTTTTACCATCTATTCATGGTCTAATCATATCTCCGTTTTTAGTATCAAAAAAAATAATTGGTAATTGTAAGGAATTATAAATTTCTAATTCATTTTTACGATTAATTGATAAGTTACAACCAATTCTAACTTGAAAAATGTTCTTGTTTTTTAAAATAAACTTAAAAGATTTATTTGTAAAACTAGATTTACAACAAACAATTTTTTTAATTTCATTTTCTTGATAATTTGTTTTAGTTAAAAACAGAACTAATGCTTGTGATTTAAAATTATTCTTCATATCTATTTTTATTATATAAGTTAGCTATCTTTTATTGATTAAGTTTTTTAATTCAGTCAAAAAATTTTTGATTTCTTATCATTTCAATTTCTTGTTTATATGGTGGAATATATGTATTTAAATACTCAACATATGGAGTTTCTAGTATTTTAGGAATCGAATCAAGTTTTGGATGATAAATCACTTTTAATAAGTTTTCAAAACCAATTTTTCCATATCCAATATTTTGATGACGATCTTTACGAGCGCCACATTCATTCATAGAATCATTAATATGGATACATTCAATTTTATCAATACCTATTTTTTCATCAAATACTTTTAAATATTCATCAAAATGATCTAAGTTATATCCAGCATCTGAGATGTGGCATGTATCTAAGCAAACTCCTAATCTTTGTTTTTCTTCAACTTTATCAAAGATGTTCTTAATATCATCAATTTTATTACCTAATTCTGTACCTTTACCAGCCATGGTTTCTAATAATATCTTGGTTTGATTTTTAATATTAGCAAAAGCAAAATTTATTCCTTCAGCAATTAAATTAATTCCTTCTTCATATGTTTGTTCTAATCTACTTCCTGGATGTAATACTATTTTATTAAAACCTAAGCCATCTACTCTTTCTAATTCCTTGACTAAAAACTCTTTAGCTAATTGTCTGGTTTCGGGTTTAGATGAGGCTAAATTAATTATGTAAGGGGCGTGAACTATTACATTACTAGGTTTAATGTTTTGTTTCTCCATTAAATCAAATGCCTCTTTAATTTTAAATGTTTTAATGTCTTTTCTAATGGTGTTCTGAGGAGCGCCGGTATAAATCATAAAAGTGTTAGATTCATAAGAAATAGCTTCCTTTACTGCTCCTAATAAAAAATCAGGACTAGAAAGAGAAACATGGCTACCAATAATTAAATTATATTTATTCATTAATAATTCTTCCTAAACAATACTGATCCATTTCTATTGGTTCAGATAGTTTTATAATTGCTTTTGTTAATGGTGTATTAATAGTAGTAACTTCTCTATCTTGTTCAACATTAATCATTTTTAATATCTTTATTTCTTTTTCAAAAATTGGGGAAATGATTTGAAATCGCTGAAAGATATTAAAATTATTTTTACTAATTATCAAATATTCTTGATTAGAAATTTTTTTTAAAACATTAAAAGCAAAATTTTGTTTTAAAACTTTTTGAATATCATGATATAGCATTTTATTACTATTAGCATCAATTAAAAAGGCATCATCAATTTCTCGGTTTGCAACTTCTACTAATTTGTTTTTGCCTTCTAAAAGATCTAATGGTTTTTTTGCATAATAATCATCTATTATCTTGCGATAAACTTTTATTACAGAAGATAAATAATTTATTGTTTTCATTCTTCCTTCTATTTTAAATGAACAAAGATTAAGTGATAGTAACTTTTCTAAGTGCATGATATAAACCATATCTTTAGCACTCATAGTAAAACTATTCTTAATTTTAGGTTCTGTTAAAATTTCATACTCTCACCTACATGATTGTGCACAACCACCTACATTTGAATCTCTTAATGAAAAATTATTACTCATCATACAACGCCCACTATAAGAAATACAAACTGCTCCATGAATAAACATTTCTACATCAATTTTATTTTCAAGGTTTTTACATAATAATTCAATTTCATCTAGTTTCATTTCTCTAGATAAAATAACTCTAGTAGCTCCATGTTTTTTTCAAAATAATGATGCTTTTGAGTTAGTGATAGATTGTTGGGTAGAAATATGAATCTCAGCATTTGGTATTTTTTTTCTAATCTGAGTTATGATAAAAGGATCAGCACAAATAAATGCATCAATTTTAATCTGTTTAATTTTTTCAATAAATAAATCAAAATCTTGCAATAAAAAATTATGACAAATAATATTAGTTACTAAATAAACTTTTTTATTTTTTTTGTGTGCATATTCAACTATTTCTTCAATATCTTCAATTTCAAAATTTGATGATCTAGCTCTTAATGAATATTGTTTGGCTCCTAAATAAACTGCATCAGCTCCATATTCAAGAGCAAAATATGCTTTTTCTTTATCACCAGCTGGTGCAAGTAATTCAACTTTATTTTTCATTACTATCCTCTTTTTCTAAATGTAAAATATCTTTATATCCGCCTAAAAAACTATTACTTATTATAAAATCTTTGGAATATTCAACCATTAAATCACATGCTTTATTTATTAAAATTTTATTGTTGATAACATCTTGATACAAATTAGTTATTTTTTTTGCATAATCTTCATTAGTAAACAAAAAATCTAGTTTTAAATAATCTATGTTAATTTTTTTTAATTTCTCAATTAAATTTAAAGAAGATATCAAATATCCTGTTAACATATGTGTGCCATGACGATCTTCAAAAATTAAATTAGGAATTTTTCTCAACTTTTCTTTTATTTTTAAAAACTGTTGATCATCATTCTTGTTAATTTGATAATAATCATAAAAATTATTTATTAATTTTCATCTAGAATGCATAATGAAGCCATATCCATGACCTTGAATTTCAATCTTAATACCGTTTTTATTTTTAGATATTTCTTCTAATTCATTTCACATAATTTCTTTTGCTAAAAACACACCTGTAAAATTACATTTTTTATAGAAATCTAATTGTCCATATGAACATACAATAGTTTCAGGATTATAATGAAGATTCAACTTTAAATCTAATTCATCATTTATTTGAACAACTGCAAAATCAGAAAATATAACATAGTCTACTTTTATTCTAGAAAGTCATCTTAAATATGCAATTAATCTATTTATTTCATTCTCAAAGAAAAAGGTATTAACTTTGATTCAAATTTTTGTAGTAGATTTGTTATTAACTAATGATTGAATTTCACTTTCGTTAAAACTATAGCTTAATCTACTTGCAAAAATTTCATTTCCTAAGATTAAATTAGGAATTTTATTTTTAATACATTCTTTTGCATGTTCAAGATTAAATGCTTCTACTAATAATTCCACATTATTCATTATATAATATAGCAATTCCATCCTCAATATTGTGGAATCTGAATTTAAATTCTGTTTGTGTTTTGATTCAAAGAACTAAATCATCTATTGACTTTAAAATCTTTTTTTGATTTTCGATTTGATTTGATAATTGACGAAATTTATTTAAAAAAATATTATCAATATATATAACTCCTTTATTATTTAAATATGCTTTATATTTATTTATTAATTCAATCTGGTTTTTCTTTGGGCCATCAATAAAAATTAAATCAAATTTTTCATTTGGAATATAATCAAAACAATCTTTATTAATTAAAGTGATTTTATGCTTAAACTTTGAAAGGTTTTTTTGTGCTATCAAAAATCTATTTGGATCTTTTTCAATTGTTGTAATATTTTGAATTTTTGTTTTTTTAAGCATCATAAAAGCACTATATCCTAATCCAGTACCTATTTCTAATACATTTTTACATTTTTTTTGCTTAATAATTTTTAATAATAATTTTAATGATTTAGGTCTTAAAACTTCTACTTTTTCATACTTTGAACTTAAAATTATTGTTTTTGAAAATTTTTTAGTTAAAATCATATTTATAAAATAACATTTTTTATGAATAAGAAATTTATAATTATAAACCGTGATAAATGTATTGGGTGTGGTGCATGTGTTGCTGCAAGTGAGAATAAAGCTAAATTTATTCAAGGAAAAGCTTGATTCAATGAGACACTTTTTGAAAATAGTGATGAAATAATTTCACTATGTCCAGTAGATGCAATTGATGATACTGAGTCATTAGAAGAATATTTAAAAATTAAGAATAGTTACAAGATATAAAATTAAATTTTTTTAAATTCATTATCTTTTCATCAACCATAAGGATTGTTACATGAAACAATGTTCGAATCTTTGCTTAGGATAACAATTCTATGCTTACCATCTTTATAGAATTTATTTTTATATACTTTTGCTGAAGTTCTCATATAGTACCTTTATATAATAGATTTTAACATAAATATTTATAGTTATTTTGTATAATAAAACTTGTTTTATTATATTATGCAAATTAAATTTAAAAAAATTAAAAAAGGCATTATAGGGATTACTGAACCAGTAATTGAAGCTGATGCTGGTTATGATATATATTCTAGTGAAAATAAAAAAATTATTGCTAAGGGATCGGCTAGTATTAAAACTGGTTTTGCAATTGAGTTACCACCTGGTTATTGATTTGAAATTATGTCAAAATCTGGCTTAGCTATTAACAATGAATTAATAGTACATAACGGGGTAATTGATAATGGTTATCGTGGAGAAATTATTGTACATATATTTAATTTATCCAATAAAGATTATGAAGTGAAAAAAAATCAAAAAATTGCTCAAGGAGTTATTAGACAACAAATTGTAATTGAATTAGCTGAGACTAAAGAGCTTTCTAAAACTAAAAGAGGCAAAAGAGGTTTTGGATCAACTGGAAAATAGGTGTTAACGTGAATAAATTAATTAAAGTTTTTGATTTACTAAAAATTATTGATGATAAAGAAAGAAAAATTCTAAGTTCAATTGAAATTGTTAAAACATCTCATGTAGATAATCAATATTATTTTGATATTGATCTTTTAGTTCCGCTACCTACTTCACTTTATTACAAAATTAATTTTGTTTCTTTTAATGGAATAGTAGTTTATACAAAAATAAATAATATTAAAAATATCAAACATGATGATATTAAAAAATATTTATTAGATTTTTTTAAAACTCAACCTAATATTAAATTTTTAAACAAGGAAATTAATTATCAAAATATGAATTATGATGAACATAAATTAACTATTTATTATTATAGTGAATCTGAACTAAATGAATTAAATCAAAATAAAGAAAAAATCTTAACTATATTAAAAAATGCACTAGGTATGAAAAATTTTTCAATTGATTTTCTTTTTGATGAAGAATTTGCTAATAAAGTCAATAAAAAACAAACATTAAAAAGTGAATTGCTTAAAGATAAAATTAAAAAAATAAATAATCAAAAAGAAACTAATCAAATGGTGCAAGACATTAAAATTGATGGAAAAATTACACCTTTTAAAAAAATAGTTGAAGGTTTGAGTAATATCAACATAACTGGAGAGATTTTTGATATTGAAAAAAACAAAACTAGTAAGGCTAATATTTATAAATACTATATTAGTGATTATGATGATACTTTTATTATTAAATGTATTTTATCAACTGAGCGAAAAAATACTAGAAAATATGTTAATGAAAATCTCTTAGATAGTTTTAAAATAGGTGATTGAATTTTAGCTACAGTTGATATTAAATCAGATCAATATGAAAATGAAAAATATGGAATGATTAACAAAATTAAAGTGGTTGATAAACCAAGTAAATTTAAACGAGTTGATGATGCATTAAATAAAAGAGTTGAGTTGATGGTTCATACTAAAATGTCATCATTTGATAGTATTAATGAGGTTGAAGATATTTTTAAATTAGCAAATGATTTTAAAATGACATCAATAGGATTTTGTGATCGCTATAATATCCAATCGTATCCAGAAATACAAAAATATGCAACTAAATATAATATCAAACCAATCTATGGAGTTGAATTAGAAATACTACCTAATATTTGCAAAAATGTCATAAATGAAAGTACAGAAAAAATTGAAAATAATATCCACATTGTTTTTGATTTAGAAACCACTGGTTTGTATCCTGAATTTGATGATATTATAGAATTTGGTGCAATTAAAACAAATGGAATAGAAATACTAGATAGAATTCAATTTTTTATAAAGCCAAATAAACAAATATCAGCTAATGTTTCAACTTTAACTGGTATTACTAATGAGATGCTTGAAAATGCAATTGATCAAGCAAATGGAATTAAAAAAATAATAGATTATATAGGTAACTATCCAATTATTGCACATAATGCAATTAGTTTTGATTTTCCTTTCTTAAATAAAAAAGCAGAAAAATATTTAGGGATTAATCTTACAAATACAGTAATTGATACATTATATATTTCTCGTTCATTATGGCCTACATGAAAAAATCATAGATTACAAAAAATGTGTAATGAATTAGGTGTTGAATATATTCAAGATGATGCCCATCGAGCAGATTATGATGCATATGTTTTATTTTTATGTTGAGTAAAAATTATTGAAAAATTAAAAGAAAATAAAATTTATAAATATAATGAAATCAATTCTTTAACATCTAGTTCATTATTAGCAAAATACAATAGTCATATTTCTGTGCTTTATAATAAGAATGAATCATCATTACGGTTAACAAATGAAATCATTTCAAAATCATATACTGATAATTATTTTGATAGACCAACAGTAAATAAAAATGAAATTGATCACAAAAGAAATGATTTAATAATTGCTTCGCACCCAATTGAAGGTGAAATATTTAATTTAGCTATTAATGGTACAGAAAAGGATTTAATTAATGCTATTAATTTCTATGACTATATTTTTGTTTGTGCCCCATGTGATTTAGTTCATTTATATAAAGGACAAGAAATTACACTAGAAAATATAGAAAAAATCACAATAAAGATTATTGAATTAGCTAGGAAACAAAATAAAAAGGTTATCGCTGTTTCTAATTCATATTATTTAAAACCTTGGGATAAAAAATATCAATATGTGTATTTATATGCAAAAGGAATTGGTGGACATCGTCATCGTTTCTTTAAATATAATGAATTACCAAACTCATATGTTAAAACAACAAATGAGATGTTAGATGCATTTGAATTTTTAGAAGATGATAATTTAATTAAGGAAATTGTAATTGATAATACAATTCATTTTGAAAATGAAATCGCTAATAACATAAGACCAATTAAAGATAAGCTTTATACACCAAAAATTGATAATGTAGATAAATTATTAAAAAATAAAGTATATGAAAATGCTTATCTAAATTATGGTAATAAATTGCCAGAAATAGTCTCTGCTAGATTAAAAAAAGAGTTAGATTCTATTATAAATAATAATTTTTCAGCAATTTATTGAATATCTCATTTATTAGTTGCAAAGTCTTTAAATGACGGATATGTTGTTGGTTCAAGAGGCTCTGTTGGTAGTTCTTTGGTTGCTACTATGTTAAAAATTACTGATGTTAATCCATTGCAACCTCACTATATTTGTAAAAAATGTTATTATTTTGAGTTAGTAAACGATATTGATGATGGTTATGATCTTAAACCAAAAAAATGTCCTAATTGTAACAATACAATAGTTGGTGATGGTCATAATATTCCATTTGAAACATTTTTAGGTTTTAAATGTGATAAAGTTCCAGATATTGATTTAAATTTTTCTGGTTTATATCAAGCTAAAGCACACAATTTTATTAGAGAAATGTTTGGAAGAAATCATGCCTTTAGAGCTGGAACAATTTCTACAATAGCAACCAAAACATGCTTTGGATATGTAAAAACTTATTTTGATGAAATTCAAAATTTCAATGTGCCACGAAGTATGTTGAATCTTTATGTGAAAAAATGTCAAGATGTAAAAAGAACTACTGGACAACATCCTGGTGGAATTTTAATCGTGCCAAAAGAATTTTCTGTCTTTGATTTTTGTCCATACAATTTTCCAGCTGATGTAAAAGGAGATTGATATACTACACATTATGCTTTTGAATACCTTCATGATAATTTATTAAAATTTGATATATTGGGACATGATAATCCGACTATTTTAAAAAAATTAAAGGAATTAACAAATGTTGATGAAAAAGACATTCCTAATTTTGATGAAAATGTAATTAAATTATTCACATCAAATCAACCTTTAAATTTAAAGAAAGATATTCAAGAAGAAACTGGGGCTATTTCTATTCCAGAATTTGGTACTAAATTTGTAAGAAAAATGTTGTTAGATACAAAACCAAGTTCATTCTCAGATCTTATTAGAATTTCTGGATTAAGTCATGGTACAGATGTTTATAACGGTAATGCTAAAAATCTAATCACTAATGATCATTTAAAATTAAAAAATGTTATTGCTTGTCGTGATGATATCTTAATTTATTTAATTAATTTAGGCATTGAAAATTCAATAGCATTTAAAATAATGGAAGATGTTAGAAAAGGTAAGGGTTTAAAAGATGAATATGTTGAAATAATGTTAAACCATAATGTTCCAAAATGATATATTGAATCATGTAATAAAATTAAATATATTTTTCCTAAGGCACATGCTACCGCATATGTAATGCATGCTTGAAAATTCGCTTGATATAAAATTTACTTCCCTTTAGAATACTATGCTTCATATTTATCAATCAAATTAGATGCCTTTGATATTGAAACTATAGTAAAAGGAAGGCAAGCTATTCTAGAAAAATTTAATGATATAAATAATCGATTAAACAATAAAGACGAAGCTAAAAATGTTAAAAAGAAAGAGGAATATTTACTTTCTGTTTTTGAAATTATTTTAGAAATGGAAGCAAGAGGGTTTAGTATAGAAAAACCAAACATTTTAATATCTCTAGCTAATGATTTTATTATTAAAGATAATAAATTAATTGCCCCATTTTCAGTAGTTGATGGTGTTGGATTAGAAGTTGCACAATCTATTATTGATGCTAGAGATGAGAGACCGTTTACATCATTAGATGATGTAATTAAAAGAACAAAATTAAATAAAACTAATATACAACTTTTAGAAAGTATCGGAGTTTTTGATTCGCTACCTAAAAATGATCAAATAAAACTTTTTGATTTTTAATATGATTTATATTAATTTAATACCATCTAATTTATGATTTTTAAATTTGAGAAAAATGTTACCTATACAAGAATGAAAAAAAGTTTCTGAAAGAATTAGATCTGAATTTAATTGACAATGTTATTGTTGCAACATAAGTATTAACCAAATAAAAAATAAATCCTTTTTTCATGCTCATGAATATTGAATATTTAATCGTGAAAAAAAAGAAGTTTCTTTAGCTGCTATAGTTTGTGTATGTAAAAAATGTCATGATTCAATACATATTGGTTATAGTTCTGTTAAGAAAAATTATTTTAATGCTTTTAATCATTTAAAAAAAGTTAATCAATGAAGTCAAGAAGATACTAAGAATTATGTTGAATATAATTTTGAAGAATGAAGTAAAAATAATAAGATTGATTGAGTTTTTAATATTAATTCATTTTCAAAATGATTAAACAAAGAACAAGTTAAAATGGTATCTCAATTTTTAAATGAAATGAATAAAACTAATCTTTAACATAAAATTTACCCATAAATACATTATCTTTAGGTAAATGTAATGATACATAATATCTTAATTTATTATCATTCTTATCTCTAATTTTATGCAAACAAATAATTACTCTATTGTGTAATCCTTCAACTTTATATAATGCTTGTTCACCAGGAAAACCTGTTTCTTCGTTTGAACCTTCAAATAATTGGTATTTTGAATCTTCTGGAGTTCTTTCACGAAAATCATTTTTACCAGCATCATCAAGGAAAAGTAAACAAAAGGGGTAATTATCAGCTTTTTTTCTTAATTCATCTCAAAAATATTTATCTATTCCAATTGTTTCATAAATTTTATTTTCTTTGATTTGTTCACAAAAATCAAGAAATTTTAATCCTAAAATTCCTGTATATGATCGACCAACTATATTGATAATGTTTCGTTGCATTTTAGCAAAATGTAGATATATTGATTTAGCATTCCTTTCAATTTCTAAATCTCTTTCTACACTTGAATCATAAAATAAGATTTTTTCACCGTTGCTTCTGACAACTTTAACTTTATTTGTTGGTGCAGACTTACCACTTAAAGATATATATTTTTCAAATTCATGAAAATTATCATTAACTTCTGCAAGTTTTAGTCTTTCTCATAATTCTAATTCAGATGGTAAAATATAGTCTTTATATTCAACAAAAAGTTGTTTAGTAATATAAATTGTTATGTATTTTCTAATACCTTCTCGGTATCCAAATCATCTAGCTCTTTGTAAAACAGTATCGACAGCAGTTGCTCCATCATGATAATTGGTGATGTAAGTAACCAACAAGTTCTCTAGGGTAACACCTCTTTCAACTTTTTTAGATCCTAAAACAATATTATTGATATTTTCAATAATAACATCATCAGAATCTGAATTAATAATATTAATATTAGTACATTGAATAATTTTATTTAATAACTCTATGTAATCATTATCTCAACTTATATTGTAATTACTTTCATTGAAAATTTTTTGAATTTGTTCAATCATAATTTTATAATCTAATGAATTTTTATCTAACGAAAGAGTTCTTAATAAATTTTCTTTAAACTTGATTATTAATCTCATAATTCGATAATGATCTTCAATAGCAACAGTAGTGTGAACTAACATTGTAGTTGGTTGAATATAACCCTTATCCTTGATAAAACAACTCACATTAATAAAATATTGAATAATAGCTTCTTTCAATGTTTCTGGTAATGAATTCAATTCTTTAGAACCTCAATCTTCATTTTCAACAAATTTGAAAAAACTATCTTCATTAAAAAACTCTTCAATTCCCATATATCCTTTCCCAGGTTCATATGTGAATACATGTTTAGGTTTTACAGCATCATCTTCTCTTAATAATACTTGAGCTTGTGGTGTAGCAGTTACTGAAAGATAATTATAATTTGGTATTGTATTTAATAAATTTTTAATTGCATTATTAGCAAAGCGAACATCTTCACTATCATTAGAACCAGTTGAAGCTAAATCAGCTTCATCATCAATAATTAAAATTTTTTTATTGCTTCATATTTTGTGTTTTAATAAAACTTCATTAATTTTTTCTATTTGCTTATTTTTTAGAATTGTAACAATATATTTATGTTTGTTTTTAAAATCATCTTTCACTTTTTCTAAGCGCTTATGACTATTTCTTACTAAAAAACTATCACATGTAAAAATATCTACTTTTGAGTTACCGTTTCCTTTGAATGTCTCAGTCATTCTTTCATATGTTTGATCATGTAAAACATTTTCTAATGATGTTAAAATGATACAAATGTCATAACCTTTATCAAAATAATGAGATATTACCCCACTAAAAACTGTTGTTTTACCTGATTGAACTTTACCAACTAACATTCCTATATTTTTATGATGTTTTGAAAGACAATCATAAACTTGCTTAGCTTTTAACAAAACAGTATTAATATCACTTATTAAAAATCCTTTTTTCTTTAAATATGATGAAAAAATTTCACAAAAGGTTCCTGCATTAAAAAGTTCTAATGCATCTTTATTAGAAATCATCATCCATTCCTTTTAATAATTTACTAATTTCATATTTTAAATCTGTGACTTTTAAACCATCTAATCTACATATTGTTTCACTAATTGAATATGCAATAATAAAATGTTCCATTTGGTGGGAAAAGTTTCGATCATTATCAAAAGGTCTGAAAAATGGATGAGCTATATTGTAAATTACTTCATATTCATAATATTGTTCAACATCATCTTGTGTGATTGGAAATAATTGCAATCAATCATCTGAATTCTTATCTTTCTTTCGACTTAATTTAATCATTATTTTTTTACCATCATCGCAATTATAAACAAATTGTAATTTATTTTTAATGATTTCAAATTCATTCCCAAAATTATTAGTTCCATTATTTAAAGCTTTAGTTAAATAAATTTTAGATGTATTTAAATGTTCGTCTTCAGATTCATCACTATAGAAAAGTTTTCTAGTAGATGTTGAATCAGTTAGAGATTGTGTTTTCTTCAATATCTTATTTCCTAGAACTTGAATTTTTCCAAAAATTATTTGATTAATTGTTTCCAATAACGCATCATCTCACATGAATAAATTTTTGGTGATATTTAATGGTAAATTTTTAATAGTAACATCAACTAAAACATTTTTAAATAATTCATTAAATCAATCAGGTTTATATAGTTTTTCCATCCCGATAATTAGTCGTTTTTCGTTTGAAAACATTATTCCACTATGTTTGTCATCAATTAAAAATTTAATTGCCTCAAAATTAAGATCAATTTTATTACCATTAAAAATAATTTGTTTTGCATAATTAATAGTTAGAGCTTCATTGTGTTCTGGCAGAGTATAACTCATCCTCTTAACTTCATTTAGAGAATGTACTTTATTCAATGTTCCATTATAAATATCATATAAACATTTATCCTTTAATAAAGCAAATAGAATATTGATATTTTTGTTTATATAATTTTTAAAAATTCTAGAAAGGTTTTTGTAAATATTAAAAATCTTATTTTCAGTTAATGTTTTATCAATATTATCAATTGTTACTCTTGTAGCAGTGGTAAAATTCCTTAAAACTTCATCTGGTTTTACATAAAGAATAGGGACATCATCAACATCTTTTTCTAAATCAAATTGAGTTTTAAAGGCAAAGTTACTTTGAGTATTTTTAGATTCAACAGTTATTTTATTTCCTAAAAAAAAACCAGCTGTTTTTAAACCAAAAGTTGATTGATTTTGACTAGTAAATACTTTAAATAGATCATTTACTTTTTCTTTTGGAATTCCATTTGCATTATCTATAATTTGTAATCATTTTTCATCATAATTTCAATATATGATTATTGTTTTGTTATTTTCATTAGTAAAAGCACTCACTGAATTATCTACAAACTCTGCTATAGCACTTTCGATTGTGTGTGAACATCTTCTAAATGATTTATAAATATTTATATTATTAATTTTTAGTTTATCCATATATTACTCTTGTTAAATTATAATATTATAAAGTATTTATCATAAAATAATTATTTAAAATCATAACTTGTTTTTATACCCATCTTTTTGGACACCCCTATATAATGTATCTGTGGGGTAGACGAAAAAATCCCCCAAAAGGACCTTAGGGGATTTTAGTCCACTTCAAAAACACTACTTTTGAGAGGACGTTATGTATTTTAAACAA
>CAJGBT010000005.1 GCA_904501665.1 uncultured Bacilli bacterium
CCCATATCTCACTCAAACTCATATAGTTGTTTAAGTGGAGTGTCAAGCTGTATTTTTTTAATTATCAGTGCGACCTGTGATGGTCTATGTCATTGTCCCATATCTTCCCCATTTCTGGGCAATTTATCTCAAACACTCTAACAATGGAAAAAATAAAATCTGGTTTGCTTTTTCCTTTAATATCATTAGCTTTATAATAACAAACATCCTCATATCAATTAAAATGCTCATTAATTTCATTGATAACTGATTGCTCAAATAATTCTCCAAGAATTTTAATATTAAGATTTTTTCTTTCATACTTTAAACGATTAATTTCATTATTATATTTATTTTCAAGTTCTTTCTTTTCTAGTTCATAATGTTGAGTTAAAGAAGTATTTTCGTTTTTTAATTGTTGAATTTGTTTTTCAAATTGTTGGTTAATTTTTAATTTTTCGTTTTCTAACTTAATATCAAAATTATTCTTATAATCGTTTTTTTCTAATTTTAATTTTAAAATTTCTTCTGAATTGTTGAATTCTTTTCAAAGACTTTCACGATATTTTGTTACTCACTCTTTTTCTAAAATACTCTTTTCTTTTTCTAACAAGTCATTAAAAAATTTTTTAGTTTCATCTAAATTGATTTTATTAATATCATTTAAACAAATGTAGTCCCCGCTTTTAGCATCACTACATAGTTCAAATTCTAGTTCCTTATTATCTTTTAATTTAATATCTATTTTCTTGCTCATAATTTTTCCTTTTAACTAAATGCTACTTTTAAAATCAATATAGGCAAATGATAAATTGGATTTTGCCACACTACTAATTGCTTTTTCAAAATATAATGCATTAGTAATTTTATAAAGAGTTTTTAAATTATCAACTAATTGATAGTCATCAAAATATCCATTATCTAGAATAAAATCATAAAACTTTTTAAGTACTGGTGTATAGTTTACATAGTCAAAGTTGTCATATATATAACTTTGATCTATGTTATTTTCATCAAACTTTAAACATAGATTATTGATAATATCATAGGCTTTATTCATATTATTGCTTTCTATTTTTTTATTAATAGCAATTAAATCTAAAGCAATTAATGTATTAGTTGGTTTAATTACATGAAAACTATTTTTATCAATACTAACTTCATCATCACCACCAATCCCAGCAAAAATACCATCACCATTATATAAGATAGCACCTGACAATTCGTTTTTAGCAATCTTATTTAATAATGAATTGGAATCAGCTAATAATGTAGATGGTTTATTAAGTTTAGATAAATAATTAGCTAATACCATATAAACTTTTTTCAAGTCATTTATATTTTCATTATTATTAGGACCAATATTTTCATTTTGATTATTTTTTAATTCATTTTCAATAATCCTAGACAAAGAAAAAATAGTTCGATTATCATCTATAATTCCTATTTTAGGTAAATGATTTTTGTTACTAAAACGGTTATCATTAATAATAAAATTCATAATATCTTTTCATGACGCATTATCAGAAATGTTTCCTTGCTCACCGCGATAAATAAAAACTAAATCTTGAACAAAATAAGGAATTGCATAATTTAATAAATTATCATTTTTACCATCAATATCTAAGTCATAACTATTTAATAATGTCTGCACAGGATCAGTAAATAAATTTAATGCATCATTAGCATTACTAATATTTTCTAAATGAAATTGAGATCAATCTATTTTTGCTAATAAATTATTACTTGCTAATGATGAAATTTCATATGATGTTGTTACAAAAATATCTAATGCGTTATTTCTTAAATTACTAGCAATATAATCATTAGAATCATAATATGTGTATTCAACCCCATATTTATTAGCAATTTTTGATTGCACCTTTGGAGACATATAAGAAGAATAATTACCAAAAATTAATTGGTTTTTTGAATTAGACAAAGAAACAGCTAAACAAATAATAGGAATACTTAATAAAATAATTCCACTTAAAATTAAAAAAAGTTTCTTCTTAGCATTAAATAATTCTTTGATCTTCATTATAATGCTCCTTTGGTTTTATTTTTTAAACCACTGTTAATTAAATTAATAGTTTTTTTACTTTCTTTTCATTTTTCTTTTTTAAATATAAAAATAGATTTAATACTAATAAAGATTGTAAAAATAATTAATAATAAAGAACCAAAGGTAACAGCTCACATTTTTATCCCTTTAGCCATTGTATACATTTGTGTTGAAATAGTATTAACTCTTCCTTTAACTAAATTCGTAATAATAAAATCATCAAAACTCATAGCAAATACTAAAGCTCCAGCAGCAATTAATGATGGTAATAAATATGGAATGACAACTTTAAAAAAAGTTTGAAATAAATTATACCCTAAATCTGTTGATGCATTTATAAGATTTTTCTTCATTTTGCTCATTTGTGGATAAATTGCAATAATTGCATAAGGAGTACAAAAAGAAATATGAGAAAGAATAATGGTGAATAAACCTAAATTTAAACCCAAAGCTACTCATGTGCTAGAGAGTAACAATGTTAAACTTATCCCTGTTATAATTTCAGGATTAATAACACTAATGTTTGAACTTATTTTAGTTGAATTAACTAAAAATTTATTAGATTGTCAAATTGCAAAACATGTAATAGTTGCAATAACTAATGAAATTGGTGTAACAATAAAAGTAATTATTAAAGTATTACAAAAGGCATTCAAAAACTCATTATTTTTAAATAACTCAATATAATTATTGAATCCATTTCATTCAAATCCGTTTTGAATATTGCCTTTAACACTAGGCATCGAAAATGATCAGATAACTATGACTAATAATGGGATATAAATTAGTAAGATAATTATTAGGATATAAAAACGTTTTAAAAAATTTAAAAATTTACCCATTTTTACCTACACCTTTCTTTGTTTGATATCTAGATTTCATTTCATTAATTTTTGAATATAATTTAGGACTAATAACAATTAAACCATAAACTAAAAACATTAATATACTAACAACAATACTCAGGATACAAGCTCGTGCTAATGCAATATTACTAGATGAAGCTAAAATTCCTTGGTCCATTATGATATCACCAATTAAATTACTATCAGGTGCATTATTTAAGAATTTTGGAACTGCAACAATTGTAATTGATGGTAATAACACCAAAGTAATCCCTGATATTAATGCTTGTTTAGTATAAGGCAAAACTACTTTAAAGAAAGTTAAGAAACTGTTTTGACCTAAATCTCTAGAAGCATTAATTAAATTTTTTGGCATATTATTTAATGAATTATATAAAGGGATCATCATATAAGGGATATATAAATAAACAATTCCAATAATTGAAAAAATATCACCATAGGTACTATTCATTGCACCATTGATTTTATCTAATAAAGATTTTAGGGAAACTAGAATAATTAATGAACCAAGTCACATCGGCATTGTAGTAATTAGAAAAACAATGCTTTTCATAGCCTTGGATTTAGTTTGAGATAAAAAATAACAAAATGGATAAGCAATTAAAACACAAATAATTGTAGAAATTATTGAAACAAAAAAGGATTTAAAAATTTTAGCAAAAATGGTTCCATCTAAAATACTTCAATTACTAGCAACACTAGCACCATCAGTTGGTAATAATGTAATAATAAAAACTAAAATTAAAGGGATAATAACCATAATAATTGATAAAAGAGCAAAAGGGATTCACAAAATATATCTTTTTTGTCATCTAAAAGAATAATTTCTTGCTATCAACTTTTCATTATCATATAGTTGTTTTTTAACTTTTCTTTTTTTCTGCATTATCAACTACCTTTAACTAAATGCAAGTCTTCAACATCTCATTTTAAACCAACAATCGAGTTTACTTTGACTTTATTAATACTTTCCACTTTTATTTTATAGTCATTATATGTACAATTTATTTCTCACATAGTGCCTTTATAAATTATTGATTCTACTTTTGCATTAATAAACCCTTGATTCTTAGGAAGTACATCAAAATCTTCTGGTCTAATCATTACATCTACTTTTTGTCCATCTCTAAAAGAATAAATTTTTTCTACTTTTTGTTTCAAGCCCAAGAATTCTACTCGATGATTATTAATATATTTTCCTTTAAAGAAATTGGCTTTTCCAATAAATTTAGCTACTCAACGATTGGCTGGATAATCATATATTTCTGAAGGTGTTCCAACTTGTTCAATTTTGCCATTACTCATTACAACAACTTTATCTGATAAGGTTAAGGCTTCTTCTTGGTCATGGGTTACTAAAACAAATGTAATTTTTAATTGATTGTGTAATCTCTTCATTTCTTTTTGCATTTCTGATCTTACCTTAGCATCTAATGCACTTAGAGGTTCATCAAGCAACAAAATTTCTGGTTCAATTACAATCGATCTAGCTAGTGCCACTCTTTGTTGCATTCCACCTGATAATTCATGCGGCATTGCATCCTCTTTTCCTTTTAAACCAACTAACTCAATCACTTTATTAGTTTTAAGATTAATTTCTTCTTTTGTTAATTTACGTGAATTATTTTTAATAATAAATTTTTCTTTTTGTTGGTTAGGATAATTTTCTCAATAAGAAACCTCATAATCTAGTTCGCTATATCTATTCAATAAGTTGTCATATTTTTTATCTAATAAACATTTAGCACTATAAATACCAATAATTTCATGAATTTGTTTTTCAATTTCATTCATTTTACGAGTAGAAATATTAAAATAAAAATGAGGAATATGAGCTTTAATAAAAAAAATATTTAATTTATTTTTAACTACATTTAAAAAATCTTGTTTAGTAACAAAATCATCACCATAGTTTTTATATAAATCATTTTGTAATTTTTTGATATAAAGTACAAAAGTACGATGACGCATTTTCTTAAATTCTTGTCACCCTTTTCTTCTTTCATATTCACGATCACATTTCTTAATTTGTTTTTCAATATTAATTTTATTTTTTTCAATTTCTTTAATTTTATTTTTTGATTTGGTTAAAGCATTTGAATATAAACGACTAACTCTCTTTTCATCAATAACTACATCTTTGCATGTAGTTCTAATTATTTTTAAACCATATTCAATATTTTGTCTCACTGTCATATGTGGAAAGAGTGCATAATCCTGAAAGACAGTTGCTGTTGGTCGATCATTAATTGGTAAATTTTTGATATCAATACCATTATAGATAATTTTTCCTTGACTAGGATATTCAAATCCAGCAAGCATTTTTAAAATTGTTGTTTTACCACATCCAGATGGTCCTAAAAGAGTTACAAATTCTCCTTTATTAATAGCAAGATTAAAACTTTTAATCGCTTCAAATCCATTATTGAATACTTTATTAATATTAATAAATTTTAGAATTTCATTTTGACTCAATTTTGACTTCACCTCTTAATTCAAAAATAATAAAAAATTATATAAAAAAATATGACTTTTTATTCATAAAGTTTATTTATTTAATCAAAACTCTTTTTCAATTATTGGAATTTTCAATTTGATAGCTTTATCAAGTTTACTGCCGGTATTTTTTCCAGCTATTAAATAATCAACATTTTTTGTGATAACATTAACAACTTTTGCTCCATAACATTCCTCTAAAATTAATTTAATTTCTTCTCTTGTTTGTTCAAAACTACCAGTAATAACAAAAGTCTTATTATGATACATCTGATTTTCATTTAAAGAGGCAAATTGATTATAAATAGCAAATTCTTGACTATCACCTTTTGAAATATAATCAAAGTTAATACCAATACTTTTATATTCATCAATTAAATCAATATTATTTTTTGATTTAAAAAATTCATATATATTATTGGCTATTTTTTCTCCAATAATATTTAGATTTAATAGATCACTTAAAGTTGCTGCTTTTAAATTATTAAGTGTTTTATATTTTTTAGCTAAGATAGTAGCAATAGTAATTCCTACTCCCTTAATAGCAAAAGATGTTATCAATCTTTCTAATGAATTAGATTTTGAAGCATTAATAGATTTAATAATATTGCTAAATGATTTTTCTTTAATATTAATGTTAGCATCAAATACTTGTTGTTTTTTATCTTTTAAATAAAACAAATCAATGGCTGATTTAATAATTTGATGATCAAATAATTTTCTAATAATAGATAGTGATACTCCTTCAATATTCATAACATCACGAGAACAAAAATACTCAATGTTTCTAATACTTTTTTCCTTACAATTATTATTTAAACAATATTGGTCTACTTCTTCTTCATTAAAGCTTAATGGTTCATTACATGATGGACATAATGTTATCCCTTGATAACTTATGCATTCTTTAGTTCTTTTTTCAATAACAACATTATCTACATATGGTATTATTTCTCCAGCTTTAAATATATATACATAATCATTAATTCTAATATCTTTTTTAAGAATAAAATCTAGGTTATGTAGACTAGCATTAGAAACTAATGAACCATCTATTTGTATAGGTTCTAAGTTTGCAACATATGTTATTTTACCTGTTCGTCCAACAGTTGCTTTAATTGATAATAATTTAGTACTTACAATTGTTGCTGGAAATTTATAAGCAATTGCTCATTTAGGAAATTTATTTGTACTACCAATATCTTCATAATATTTTCGTTCATTAACTTTAATGACTACACCATCCATTTCATATGGAAGTTGTTGTCTTTCTTTTTGTAACTTTTCAATGGCTGATCAAACTTCTTGTTCATTTTGAGCTAGCTTAATAGCTTCAGCAACTTTGAAATTGTTTTCTTTTAACCAATTTAATGATTCATGATGAGTAGCATGCAAATTACCATTAATATATACAAAATAAAAAAAAGCTTGTAAATTTCTAGACCTTGTAATTGAAGAGTCTAAATTTCTTAAAGCACCAGCTGCTGCATTTCGACAATTAGCAAATTTTTTTTCACTAATCTCATTGAGTTCAGCTAATGTCTTAATTGACATATAAACTTCCCCTCTTACTTCAATATTATCATTTTTATATTTTTCATTTATATACAAAGGAATTTCATTAATAGTTAAGATATTTTTAGTCACATCTTCACCATATTCACCATCTCCTCTAGTACAAGCTATTTTTAAACGACAATTCTCATATATAATAGAAATAGATAAGCCATCAATTTTTGGTTCAACTACATAACTATTTTGTTGTTTTGAAACTTCATTAATATTTTCACAAAATTTTGCCAATCCTTCTCTATCAAAAATATTGTCTAATGAAAGCATAGGTTTTTTATGCTTAATTTTATTAAATTTATCTAAAACAACTCCACCAACTCGATTAGAAGGAGAATCACTTAATTTCAGATTAGGATAAGTTTTTTCCAATCTAATTAATTCTTGCATTGTTTGATCATAAATAGCATCACTAACTGATGGGTTATCTAATGCATAATATTCATAGTTTCATTTTTCTAATTTTTCACACAATTCTTTAATTTTCAGTTTAATTTTTTCCATAAATTAATGCAAATTAGTAAATATTAATAAAGATATACTTGATAATGTAATTATACTAGTAGAACAACAATTATTAAAGTTGATTTTATTAGAATTATTTATCTTACTTATAAATGTTAAAAAAACTATTGAAAATAAAATTCAAAAGAAACTAAAATTATCAAATTGGATATCAAAAATATCTAATTGATTTATCTTTGGAAAAATTGATAATGATAATGGATTTCATATTATAAAAAAATATAAGAAAATAAAGTTTTTTGCTATGTTTGGTTTTTGTTTAAAGAAAATTAAGTTATTCATAAAAGTTGCATAAATTAAAATAATAATATTAACGATTACAAAAATAGTATTAATAAATATATACAATGTCTTTGCTTTGTTAGAACTAGGTAATAACAGCTGAACATTGCTACTAATGTTGTCTTTTTCAATTAATCAAGAAAAATCTACATGTAATCCATCATTTAGAAAAAGAAATAATATTGTTAGTAATCAAATAATTAGGATTATTATAATTAAAAAAACACGGCTATATTTATAAAGGAAGTTATCAATAATTGCAATGCTTTTTTTATATGTATGTGATGTTCTTATCAAAAAGAAAAAACTATAAAAGAATAAGAAAGCAATCAAGAAAATAATCCCTAAATAATATTTAGAGTTAAAAGATAATGAGAAGCATAAAATGGTAGAAAAAAGTACATTAACATTGTAATCACTTGCAGTTTTATATTTATTAATATATGTCACCATAATCATTATGAAATTAATAATTAATGATATAAAAACAAAATTAGGAACGAAGAAAACTCCACTTAAAACAGTTAGATTTAAAATAAATAAATAATATCTTTGTTTGATAAAACTTTGTTTAAACTTTAAATGAATTAAAAATAACGAAATGCTAAAAATAAAAGTATATGCATATTTAATAAAACTAAATATAATTATTGACAATGATAAAACACATAAAGCTTGTAGAAGAAGTAAAAATCATTTATTTTTGTCTTTATAACATGCAACACTTATAAATAATGCTAAAAAAATATGAATTAAAAAAACAGTAAAGCATATAACAAATGTATTAATTTCAACAATTGATTTAATGTTAAAAATATAAATTAATAATTGTAATAAAACACTAATAAAAGGAACTGAAAAAAAACTTTTATTTTGAGTAAAGACTATTATTTCATTAAGTGGTTTTTGATTTACTTGATTTAATTTATTTAAAATAGATCCATCTATGCTTCAATGAAAATTAGGCATATTTGAAAAATTACAACTTAATATACATCCAATAAAAATTATTACTAATAAAGAAATAAAAAATAATATTTTTTTGAAATCAACTTTATAAGTTATAAAAATTCAACGCCAATTTAGGATATAAATAAAAACTAAAATTATTTGATAAATTAGAGTATAAATTAATAAAAACTTTAGATCAATAGTAAATAATACCAAGGGAATTAATAAAAGATAATAAAGGCCACAATAAGAAATCAAACCAAAAAAAATAACATGAAAAATATTTAAATTTGGTAGAAATCTTTTATAGACTTTGCCAAATAAAAATGCATTTATAAAAATTAATAAAGGGGCAAAAAAAATTGCTAAATACATATATATATTTATAAAATATATTTATCTTAATTTATGAAAAATTATAAAAATAAAGGGATGTTTCTTGAAGTACTAGTGGAAAAAACTTCTAATTATTATTTAGAAAATAATCTTTTTGCTATTTTTAAAAGAGATGTTCCTATAAAAATTTATAAAGTAGAAGAACAAAAAGTATCAGCTTATTTAAAACAAAAAGCCTTAAGTGATTATTATGGAGTTTATCATGGCAAAATGTTTGATTTTGAGGCAAAACAAACACAGCAAAAAAAATTTTTATTATCTAATTTAAAAAGTCATCAGTATGAACATTTAAAAACTATTCGTCAATTTGGAGCATTTAGTTTTTTGTTACTCCATTTTGTAATAGATGATCTATTCTTTGCCATTCCTATTGATGCTCTTGAAAAAGTCATTAATAATAATGAGACTTTAATTGATGTTGCTTGATGCAAAAAATATGGAATTAATCTAGAAATTATTTTTCCTGGTATTTTAAATTTTAAAAAATTTCTTGAAACAATTTATGGTGAATAAATGGAAATAAAAATTATTGAAACAGAAAGTAACAAACGCATAGATAATTTCTTAGCTAAAAAATTTATAAATATACCAAAAGTTGTAATTTTTAAAATGCTAAAAAAAGGCCAAATAAAGGTTAATAATAAGAGGGTAAAATACAATTATATTTTACTAACAAATGATATTATCAATATCAAAAAGGATTTAGAATCATTTGATTTAAAAAATTTTTTTGATGTAAAGAAGAAGGTATTAAATATAATTTATGAAGATGAAAATATTTGTTTAATAAATAAACCAATTGGTATTCTATCAATTGATAAAAATAATAGCAAATCTATAACAATTCAAAATTTATTTTTAGATCATTTAGAACAAAAACAAGAATATCAATCACAGGTAAAAAAAGAATTTATCCCTTCTATTTGTAATCGTTTAGATTTTAATACTAGTGGTATTATTATTGCAGCTAAAAATAAATTTAGTTGAGATGAGATTAACCAATTAATTAAAAAACACCAAATTGATAAATATTATTTAGCACTTGTTTTTAATAAACCAAAATTAGAACATGAAATATTAGAGGCATATCATTATAAAAATAGTGAAAATAATTTAGTTTATGTAAGTGATACACCTAAAAAAGGATATAAAAAAATTATTACAGAATATTGAGTAAAAGCCTCAAATTCAAAATACTCTTTATTAAAAATAAAATTAGTTACCGGAAAAACTCATCAAATTAGAGCACATTTAAATCATATTCAATTACCAATAGTTGGGGATAAAAAATATAAAAATAAAAATAATAATTTTGATACAAGGTTCAAAACACAAGCTTTAATAAGTTATAAAATTAAATTTAATATTAAAAATAAACAGTCTAAGTTATTATACCTTGATCAACAAACATTTAAAATTAATGATATTTGATTTGCTAAATATATAAATTAATATCGAGTTATTAATTTTGTAATTTTTTCTCGTTTTAAAATTAAGATTGCAATTAAAATTGTTAAAGACAAAATAGCAAATAAAATTGTAGCATTGATAACTACATATCATCATAATAAAGAAATAGGTAAGAATATACCGCCAAATCCATAAACAAATGTCTTAATTCAATTAATAGCTAAAATAGATAATGGAGTTGAAATAATTAAAGCTAAAATAATTGCTGGGAAAAACATACTTAAAAAACTAAATACATTTGTCGAATCCTTAAAACCATATGCTTTCAACATTCCACATAATGCAATTGATGAATAAATGAAATCAATTGATAGGTATAATACAGCTAAAATACAAATAATGAAAATAATAACTAAAATTAAAATAAAGATTGAATTTACAAATTGTGAAATATTACCAAATAAAGCAAAAAATGAATCTTGTGGTTCAATATATATTAAGGAAGATAATAATGGCGATTGTCCATAAGTACTTATTAGTTCATTAATGATATCACTTGGTTTTTTACCATTATATCACTCATCTAAGTCATTAACACTACTAAAACCTAAGGCAGATGCAAGATATATTTTGGAAATATATTTATTTTGTTTAGTTGCATTGTTCAAATCTTTTTCTTCCGAGCCCATTACTTTATCAACAATTTGATTAAATAATTCACCATTAATAAATTTGTCATTAGCTGGTGCTAAACCTGAAGTAGAATATAAAGTAATTGACCTAACTGATTTTGGATTTTCTGAATTTGTAAAAAAACCATTAAAAGGATCAATTTGCTTAATTTTTAAAATAGGTGGTTCTGAATTAAATCATGTTGCTTCATTGTTCACTGTTGAATAAGAATATTCATTATAAAAAGAATTATTCAAGATATTATCATCATTCAAACCAATTATATAATTTGCTACTCTTTGATTAATATAAAATTCAGGATTTTGATAAGTTGTAATAATATCTACTATCTTAAATTTATATTTTGTTTCATTAAAAGCTTTGATCTTATTATATTTTTCATTATTACTTCCATCTACATTTCTAAAATTATTATATCTAGTTGCTTCTTCAGTTGGGTCGATTTCAATATAATCACCAACTTTTAAGTTGTATTCATAAGCTGCTGATTCATTAATAATAATTTTTAAATTTTTAGAATCTAGGACATTTTTATTATAGATATCATGCAAATTACTATCATTGTATTGACTTTCATCAATAGTTTCAAGTTTTAGTTTATGATTAACAACATTATTATCTTGATTAACTAGTTTTATCATCTTGCTATCAGATTTAATACCTTTAATATTAACCTCATCACTAGAATTTTGAATTTTTGCTTTTACATAAGTATATGTTTCATCATTATTTTCCATTGGTATATATTGATAAACAGAAGAGAAAAATAAATCTTTATATCCTTTAGCATATTCAACAGCATTACTAATTTTATCAATGTCTGCCTGATTCATATTAGTATAGTCAAAATCAAAATTTTTAGTTGATAAATTTAATAGCGTAAGCATAATTAAAATATATTGTGGTATCAACTTTGAAGTAGCATTAAAAGAACTTTTCTCAACTTTATATTGTTCAACTATATTGCCAGCATTATCGTATTTTTCAATAGTATCAGGTGATGATTCAAGTGGTTCATTTACTTGATTACCATTACTATCTATAGGGTAAATTTTTTCAATAAAACCATATTCTTTTGTTACTATTTCATTTAATGGTTTATTAGCCATTTTTTCAATTGTTTCATTATAGTCTTTTTCTGGTAAATATGAAAAGTAATCTTTCAAATTAGTTTCATTAAAATAAATATTTTCATCATCTAAAATTCTAGATCATAGTTTTTTAGTCAAGTTATTAGATAAGGTCATTTGATTAGCAGGTGCTAAATTTTTTGCAACATCTCATGGATTAGTTGCAGCAATTCCTGGGACTCCTACTTCTGCATCTAAAATTGATGGCATTTGTACTCTGTTTTTAAGATATAAAAAATCACTTTTTTGTCAAGTACTATCATTTATGGATGGCATATGAAGTAATAATGTCTGACCAAATGGTGATTGGTCATTACTAGTTTTTAATCTATCATTAGAATTTTCAAGAGAATGATTATTATAAAGTAAAAGATTTCCGTCTTGAAATCTATTTTTATTATAGTTAGTATCACTCATTCCAATATTATAATTTAATATTTCATTCTTATCATTTACAATAGGACGTGCAGGAAAATCTTTTTGTTGTCTAAAATATGCTCCCCCTTGAATAGTAGGTGTTAACAAATCTATTGAAAAATTATAATTCTTGTTTTCAAATGTTTTTGTTTGAGTATATTTAAATTTATCATTAATTGCTAAACCAGCAGAAACAGCTGTACTAAATAAAGAAAACATCATTACAATCATAATTAATTTAGGTAATGAACTAAAAGCAATTGAAGTTCTAAACTTCAACAATACATTTGATGATTTACCAAATAATGTAGATGTTTTCTTTGATAATCAAGAAGAATGAAAACGACTAGATTCATTTAATAATTTATTAGTATTTCCTTTTAATAAGAAATATGTAGAGATAATTGATATGATTGCCATAATAATGAAAGGAATAAAAACTCAGCAACAAAATAACAAAGGATTAAAAACTGTCAGTGCAGTAGGAATGGTTCAATAAAAGCTATACAAATTCAAAAATAAAGATTGGCTAAATTGTCCAAATATATATCCTAACAATCCTCCAGTTACAGCTGGGAATAATGAAAGCAAAGGCATACATCATACAATTCAACGTTTTTTAATTCCATTAGCACGTAGTGCACCTAATGATGATCTATTATCATTAATATATTTCTTAATAGAAAATACAAAAATTAAACCAACTAAAATAGCAATAAAAATAGTTAAAGAATTCCCAATAATTATTTGTGAATTTACTAGAGATGGTAAAAATGATAAACGTAGTGCTACAGGACTTAATGTATTTGATGTGTCATAAATAGAATATGCAGCTTTCATTGGAGCAGGTCATGACATATATTTTTGAGCAATTTCATTAATTTTATCTATATAGTATGACAAATTTTGTCCATTTACTTTAGCTATAATATATGTTTCAACAGGTGAAGATCTAGAAGAGTCAAATGCTAATTGATATCCAGATTCATTAGTATAAATTAAAACTTCAGTATCAATATTTGGTGTTTGTCTTTCTAATGAATAAACAGGGTACATAAAACTTGGTGATATACCTTCTCCGGCAATTAAATAATCAATATTATCAACTTTAATTTTATATTTATCATCTACTGAGTTAATAAATGATTTTAAAGTAGTTTGATTGATGTATTCATTTTCAAAATTAGAATAATTGTAATCATATGTTTCATCACTATTTGTTTTTAATGTGTTATATGATTTCAATTGTTCATAGATAGATTCTGGTAAAATGGATTTATGTTGTTTTTCTAAAATGTATTTAGGAACAACAGCAGCAAAACTAGATACATTATCTATTTGTCCGACAATTGGTACTGTACCAGAAATATCTAGACTAAGACGGTATCCTTTTGAAACAGGTTTAGAATAATTTTTGTTTGTATCATCTAATCATGTTTGCATTTTTTTGGCTAAACCGTTTTGTTTATTAACTCAATTTTTAGGATCGAAATCCTTACTTGTTTCATCTGTCACAGATAAAATTTTACTAGCATCATTCGTGTAATTTTTCGTAGCATCTGTTCAAGATACCTTAGATGCTAAAAAGGCTAATAATCTTCTAGCTCTTTTATTAATTAAATTATCCAGACTTCATTTTGCATCATCAATTATTTTTTCAAAATTAAATGTTTCTGGTAAAACATTATGACCATTATAAATTACTGTTTTATCAATTGTGTCATCATAAGCAGTAGAAATAATTTTATAGGCATATCCAGATGATGAACCAGTAAAATCTAATGCTTTAAAATTTCTAAATGAATCTTTTCCAATTAGATTTGATAACTCTTTTTTAAAATCTTCTTCGTTTTTCCTTTTTGCTTCTTCGCCAGATATTTTACTATCAGCCTCATATGAAGTAGAATACAATTCATTAATAACAATGTTGTTTAGATTACCTTGATTAACTAATTTATTGTATGACCTTGTTAAATTATCAGATAACATCATCATCGATGTTGAAACCCCAGATGATACTATAATTAATGTTGTCAACATAATTAAAGAGGCTAGATTTTTGAAAGAATATCTAAACAAAGATTTTATAATTTCTCACATAAATGTGCTCCTTAAATTAATAATCTAGTTTAAATATTAAAAAATCTTGTCTAAATTTTATTTAAAGTGGAAGAAATATTTTGACCTTTTTAATTGAAATAATATTTTAAATAAAGAATAAAAATTCTTAATTTTAGTTAAAAAAGCAATAGATAGGCATTTTAAAAAAATAATCTTTGGTTTTTTCTCAAAATAAAAGAATTCTATTATTTCATTAAAATTAAATGAATTGAAAACTAAAAACAAAATTGGCGCTACATAAAGAAAGCCTACTACCAAGCTATGTACAAGAAGTAATGGAATATTAAAAGAAGATAACTTGTTAGATTTAATGAATTTCTTAGTTAAGCTACAATTGTAAATTAAAAATGTAAAAATAATAAAAATAAAAGAAAAAATAATTCATAAATCATTAGTAATTACAAAAGTAGGTATAATTGAGCTGGCAAAGCACAAATTATAAAACTTAGAATTTTTAGAATATTCATTTAAAAAATTAGTAGATTTCATTTTAATTATTATATATTACTATTTTTAATATTATATATTTAAACTACGTGTTTTATTAAATATTGAAAAATTATCAGTTTTCAATCTACATTCTAACAATAACAAAATCTCTTTATTATTGTTATTAATAAAATTATATTGGATTGTTACTATATCATCATGACAACTAAATGATTCATTAATAGATAGATTGAAAAAAATATCAATATTGATTTTTTCTCTAAATAATGTGCTAAAAATTGTTGTAATTGAATTTTTTTGAACAAATGTATGGTTAGATCAGACAGTAATTAAAATGTTATTTTTATCTTTTTCAAAAAAGTCAATTTCATTTTTTTCAAAATTAATCTTAAATTCACAATACTTAATTTTAGCAAAAAGTGGTCATAAAAAACTAATAGCATCATTAACAACTTGATATCCCTTACCTTTAAATGGTTTTAAAATTTTATATTCTTGTAGAATGCTATAAGCACTTCTAACTGTTAAATTAGTTGTTTTAAATTGCTTTACCATGCTAGATTCAGATGGAACAAAGTCAAATAATTTATACTCTTCAAATAAAATTTTTAAAAACACATATCTTGCAATATATTGTTTAGATGTTATTTTGTTCATAATCTAAAAACTATTTATCGTTATTAGCATTTTCTTTTTTTTGATGTTCTTCAATATCTTTTTCCATGTTTTTATATAATGTTTCTAAATTTTTTGGGAATTTATTAATAATAAATGCTGTGATTTTTTCTTCTAATAATGCAGAAACTGCACTAGTCAATTTTTCACGATCATTTTTAATATCGTCAATAGGCAAACCAGTTGATTTGTGATAATCATCTAATACTTTTAGCATTTCATCAGAATCCACAGAAATCCCTTCAGCATTAGCAATGTCATTGAAAATTAATTGCTTTTGCACTAATTTTTCAGCAATGTTCTTAATTTTATTTTCATATTCATTTGCAGGATTACCATTATTAGGTATATTTTGTTTTAAAGCTTTAACAAAAAAATCAATATCTCCTTGGTCTAACTCAAATTGATAACAAGCAGCAACTATTTCCATTGCTTTATTAAATAATGTGTCTCTTAACAAAATATTTTGTAATTGTTGCTCTTTAACTTCATTTGATGCATTAGCAAAAACTTTATCAATTCTTTCTTTATGGATATTAAATAAATTTTGATCAAAAATAATTTTATCTACAAAAATTGTTTCAGTTCATGGAATATCCTTAACTTTCTTGTATTTACTCTTTAAATTTATTTGTGACATAATAATTTCCCTTAAATAACAATTTTATTAATTATAACATTAATATTTTTTTAAAAACCATAATTAAGTTATTATTCTGTATAATATAGATGCAGCACAATTAATAAATATAAAAAACTAAAATATGCTATACTCATAAATAAGAATTTAAGAGAGGATTTTACTATTTATGGATAATAAGTTAATTTTATCTATTCTAATGTTATTACCTTTTGTTTCAGGTATTGGTTCAGCATTTTATGCAAAAAATATTGCACCTGAAGGATTAGAATGATATTTAGTAATTGGTGCATGTTTACCTTTTGTTAATTTTATTTGTGCATTAATTTTACTTATTTGCATCTTAATTAAAAAATTCTAGTTAGTTTATTACTAATTAAAATAATTGATTCCAAAATAGTTAAAATGTGCTTTTGCAAAAGGCACATTTTAATTTTATAATTAAAATAGAGTATAATTTAAACAATTGATATGTTTTTAGAAAAGATTGAGCAAACTAATTTCAATTTTAATACTAAATTGAATCGTCTTCAAACAAAGGTGATCTCTTTTTCTTTATTATATGCAGGGATAGGATTTGCATTAATTTGTGGATTTGCTTTTTTATTTTACTATTCCATCCAAAAACAATGAATTAATTTTGAACAAATAAATGTTTTATATATTGTGTCATCAATATTATTAATTGTTTGCTTTGGAATAAGTATTTTTATCTCTTTTGCAAGAAAATTTAATATTTTCTGGTTGTATCTGATTTATTTTATATTTATATTTAGTTTCGCTATTTCTTTTGGAATGCTTTTTACTTTATTTAGTGGTGCAGAAATTTTAATGTTATTTGGTATAAGTGGTGGGGCTTTATTAATTTGTTCAATTATTGGGTTCACACTATCTAATAAAGGTGCATTGACACTATCTAAGATTATTTATATTTTATTACCGCTTTATTTTTTTGGTTCTTTAATTTTTGCTTTAGTTTCTGCTTTTGTTTTTACAAGTGATGTTTGATATATTATTGCTACTGTTTTAAGTACTGGAATCATATTATGTCTTAATATCTATTCTTTTTACACTTTAAGTAAATCAGCTGAATTTGTTAAAATGATGGATGGATCACAAGTCCCATTAAATAAAATTTGTTTAGGTAATGGATTAAATATTCTTTGTTCTATTGTTAATACTATTTTACTTGTTGCTAGATTTATGCTTTTCTCAAGGAGATAACTTTTATATGCATTGTGAAAAAAAATCTAATGAATATGGTGAATATTTAGAAAGATTAGTACATCCTAAAAGTAATGAATATAATATTGTTTTTTTTCATGATTATTTATCAATCCCAGAGTATCATGATGAATTTTGTAATAAACTTGAGATATTTAATTATTATGCACCGTATATCCCTTATGATATCAATAAAGATATTGATGATGAAAAAACATTAAGGAAAACTAATTTTGTTTCTTTAATTAGGTGAGCTAAAGATTTTATTTTAAGTCTAAATGGTAAAAATTTCTTTTTAATTGGTGAGGGCTTTGGAGCATCCATAGCTTTAGCTGTAAGCTCGCTTTTAAGTAACAAGATTTCCAAAGTTGTTCTTGTTAATCCCTTTTGTTCATTAGCATCAGCTGGAACTATCTCATTAATTACAAATGTTCCTACAAATTTAGAACAAATGTATATATTAGCATCTAAAATGATCCCTACTAATAATAAACTAATCTTAGAAAAAGAAAAAAGTCCTTTTGTTGTAAGAGCGATGAGAAAAATTTATTACAACTATAAAGATTATTGTGATTTTTGTAATGATATGTGCTTACCAAAGACTCTAGAAGCATTAAAAGTTTATGAAACAAATATTAAAATCCCGACATTATTAATATTAGGTGATTCTGATGAATTTATTTCACCAATTGAATCGGTTTTAGCTTTTAAATCCAATAAAAATGTAAAAATAGAAAATTATCCTACTTCTAAGCATTTTCCTATTTTAAATAATGAAAAAGCTTATACTCATAATATTATTAAATTCTTTATTGATAACCTAGGATTAAATAATGAAAATAAATTACCTAATAAATATGTATATCTTCATTTATCAGATGATTGAAAAAAATATTATCGTTATAATTTTCAAGAAAAATTGCATGATCGGGAACAAAAAGAATATTTAGAGAAGCTAGCTGAATATGAAAAGGAAAACCAATCAATTGATATTCCTAGTAATTTAAGTGAAGTTGAAAAAGATATTTTTATTAATCAACAAATACAAGCTATTAATCAAATCCAAGGATATGTTGCTGAGGTACAAAAAACAAAAAAATTAATGGATAGTTTACCATCTATAAATGTTGACTATTCTATTCCAGCTAATCAAGTTGTCACTAATAATCAAGGTTATCAAGTATTCCATGATGGACATGGTAATGCATTTTATATGGATTATGATGGTAAGTGAAAACTAGTTTCTTAAATATTTTTAGGTCTTGTTTTCAATCAATTAAAAGATCAAAAAGCAAATTGTTTAACATCATCATCATAAAGAGATGTAATTGTTGTTGCTATTGATTTTATACTTAAATGAATATTGCCACTTATTAAATTAATAAATGTTGGACTTAAATAATATGGATCAGATGGGGTATTTAAATTTTGACAATTGTCTTTAAAGTTTCAAAAATTTAAATTTAATCCTGGAAGTAGACCACTATCATCAGTATATGTTGGTTTTCAATTATTACTATTATTTACATCATATGTGATGGAAATCTCAATTTTGTCTTCTTTATTAACGCTTGTAGTTTGGTTTTTTGTATTACCTAAATATTGAAAATAATAATTAACATTATTTTTTGATTCCTTAATTAAACCAACAGCTGTTGCAGTTAATTGTTTATGTTCTATATCATTAGAAATATAATAGTTAATTTCAGAAAAATTATCACTAAACATTTGGTATAGAGCAAAACGAACTTGATAAGCCATTTCTTTTTTAAAATCATCTCATGTCATATTTTTAATTAAATCTTGATAAGCATTATTAGTTGTTTCTTTAATGTCTTTAAAACGAAAACGTGCTAGTTTTCCTTTATATGATGTTGCTTGACTAGGAGTAATTAATTTTTCTTCCTTTGCTGCATCCAAACCAACAATTGGTTCGAAAATCATGTCAAAATCATCAATACTAATTTCTTTTTGTTTTATTGCTAATATGTTTTGTGGATTCAAATCATTATCAAGACTTTGGGCAACAATTAAATAAACATCAAAATCAATTGTGGTTGGCCTAGATTGGTCAAATTTAAAACCATCTTTAACGTTAAATGTAAATAAGCAATGGTTATCGAAATTTGGAAAAGTAGCTTTTAAATCATCATAGTTTCAATTAAAATATTGTTCTTGCTCATTACTGGGTAAAGCTAAAAATTTTTGAACATTAATTGTATGATGATCATAATTTGGTTTATTTTGAACTAATTGAAATTTAGCTTCAAACTTGTTAATAAAATCACTTAAGCTTGTTTCATCAACATTACTTTCACTAAGGAAACCATCACGTTCTATAACTTTGGTAGTCTCTTCTTCATCACCTACATAAATTTCAATTGTAAATTTAACTGTATTAGGCCTTTCAGATTTGGCTGGCACATATTTTATTTCAGTTTCACCATTAGGATTGGTTTCGGATTTTCATAAGTCATTATCTTTGAATTCTTCATCTAAAATATTTCAATTAAAATTGAAAAATTTTTTTTGAATCTCGTAATCTAATGATACAAATTTATCAACGCTAATTTTTTTATAATCAAAATATACATCATCACTACTAACTATATCAATTAGATCTACAATTTGTTCTACTAATTGTTCATATTTATTATCAAAAACTTCTTCTTCTTTAAAGTTAATAATTTTAAATTCTATTATCTTATCATTTTTAACTTGAAAAATAACATTGACTTCTCTTTTTGTATTATTTGGTTCACAATGAGGATCAATAGTAATATCTTCTTTTTTAAAATTACCTTCTATATTAAATAATTTGTCTTGGTTTTGAATAATTCAATCTGATGTTATATCATCTTTAATATCTTCTGCAAGTGAGTTTGATCAACCAAATAGATTGGCATCAAAACTTTCTTGTTTTAATTCAATTATTTTAAAGCCGGTGAATGAATATTGCTTTTGTTTTGTTTCTCCATTTTTAGTAAATGATACAACAATATTTAATTTACTAGAATCAGTTTTATCAACAACAATTTTATATTCAATACTTAAGTTTTCATCTTTTTGATAATTAATATTAAAATAATTTGATAAATTATCCTTATTAACTTCACTAGCAAATATTTGGCTTAAAACTACTGATTGTTTTGGTTCAATAGCAAAACTATCAATAATATCATCTAATGATGGTTGATTAGTAGGTGGATTTTCCTTTTTATTAAATGTAATTTTATGGATAAGTTGGTTTTTGTCTTTAATAACTAAATCGAAAGTAACACTATTGTTTTCCTTTTTTAAATTAGATATTTCAATTGCATCTTTCAATTCATCATTGGATAAATTTCCACTAATCGTAAAAAAAACATCTTTATTATCAATAACATATTGCTTGATTCAAACTTGATCTATATCTTCAATAATGACATCTTCTAGAACATCAAACTTTGTTGCTTTTAAATTAATAGTATAATCATTGTTTTCATTATCTAAATTATTAGAAATATTACTATTAATGTTATGAGAACTACAACTATGTAGAATAGGAAAGATTGCACTAATACCCACAATAGGTAAAATTAATGCTAAAATTCATGGTCATTTTTTTAAAATCAAATAGATTACTCCTAATAAAATCCACTAGGTTTGTTTAATAAGTCTATCATAATATTTTTTGTTTGTGTGTAGTGATTTAAAACCATTTTATGTGTTTCTCGACCAATTCCTGATTTCTTATACCCACCAAATGGAGCACCTTCTGGAATTTGATTATATGTATTTATTCAAATACGACCTGTTTGAATAGCACGAGCTATTTTTAGTGCTCGATTAATATCCTTAGTAAAAACAGCCCCACCTAAACCATATAGACTATCATTAGCCATTTTAATAACTTCATCTTCATCCTTAAATTTAATAACCACTCCTACTGGACCAAAAATTTCTTCTTGAGCTAGACAAGAATTATTAGTTACATTAGTTAATAATGTTGGTTTCATAAAGGCGCCTTTTGATAATGAACCTTTCATTAGTGGTTCACCTCCACAAAGAATTTTAGCTCCTTCTTTTTTACCTTTTTCAATGTGTGATAATATTTTTTCTAAATGTTTTTTATTGATTTGTGAACCCATTTGTGTATTCATATCCAATGGATCACCAACATTAATTTCATTAAATTTTTTGATAATCTTTTTTAAAAATTCATCATAAATTTTTTCATGCACAAAAATTCTTGAACCAGCACAACAAACTTGACCTTGGTTAAATAATATTCCTAACTGTACTCCATCAATTGCTTTTTCTAAATCAGCATCATCAAAAATGATATTTGCAGATTTTCCACCTAATTCTAAAGTTGCTGGTATTAAATTTGTGGCAGCACCAATAGCTATATCTTTACCTACACTTGTTGAACCTGTAAATGCTATTTTATCTATTCCTTTATGAATCCTTAAAAATTCACCTGACTTTGAGCCTTCACCAGTGATAATATTTATTACTCCTTTTGGAATAATTTTTTCAATTAATTTCATAAGTTCTAATACACTAATTGAAGTAAAAGATGAAGGTTTTAAAACTATGCAACATCCCGATGCTAATGCTGGAACTATTTTTCAAGCTGCCATCAAAAATGGGAAATTTCATGGAATAATTTGAGCCACAACTCCAATTGGTTCCTTTAAATTAATACTTAGTTTATTGCCTTCTAAAATATTAGCAGTTCCTTCTTCAACAAGGATTGCTGAGGCAAAATATCTAAAATGATCAGCAGCTAATGGAATATCTATATTTAGTGTTTCTCTAATTGGCTTACCATTATCTAATGTTTCTACTTTTGCTAATCATTCTTTGTTTTCTTCAATAATATCAGCAATTAAATTTAAAATTTTTGCTCTTTCCTTAGGTGTTGTATTTTTTCATTTATCAAATGCTTTTCTTGCAGCAACTACTGCTTCATCAACATCCTTTTCACTTGCATTTGCAATAGAAGCAAGTTCTTGTCCAGTAGCTGGATTAATTGAAATAATACTAGTTTTATCAGATGAATCTTTTCATTCTCCATTGATATATAATTGATATTTTTTACTTAAAACTTTTTTCATGATATTCTCCTTTTAAGTATTTATAATATAATTAAAATAAAAGTCAATGGAATTTAGTTATTCATTTTGCAATATCAAAATTCCTATTTTGTTTGGAGATTCCAAATCATTTATAAGGGTTTTAATACTAATAATTTTTTAAAAAATATTTTATCTTATATATACTATGGTTAAAAAAATACATTTTTTTTCTCTTTTTTTTATTATTTTGTAAAAAAATATAAAAAATTAAAAATTATTAACTTTATTTCTATATGAGGAGAAGTCTAAACTTTTCCCAGAAAGGAATCAATGGAAAAAATAAATATAACAGATAAAAAGATAATTTTTAGTGGTTGAAATAAATCATTGTTGTTTGCTTCTTCAATTGGTATTAGTTATTTAGATAACACATTATGTAATATTATGAATGCAATTACCAAAACAATTAGGACTAATAATACATCACCTCTATATAAGTCTGATATTTATACACTATCTAATCCAATGGTAAGAATTGGTTATAATCCAAATCGTAGTAGTATCGGCTTTTGATAATGACTAAATTAAATAAATTAGAAAAACAAAATTTAGTTGCAGGAGCTCTTACAGCTACTGCTGTGTTAGCGATTGGATCATGTGTAGCAGCAGGTATTTCCTTAATTACTAATTTAGTTTTAGGTAGTTTAAATATTGCAAATGCTTCTAAAACTAAAAATATTGATCAGCTAAAATATACAATTAATGAGCAAAAAACATATACAAATATTTTTTAATATAAAACAGTCCTTTGTGGGGACTGTTTTTTTATATAATATTTAATATGGTAAAAATTAATTTTTTTGTTAGTAAGACAATTTTGTTTGAAAATAAAATAAACAAAATAAAAATACAATGAATAAAAAAATATTTATTGTCATTTTGTACAATTAGAAACATAACCATAAAAGTATTAACACTTATTATTGCTACATTGATATCATGTCTTTTGTTCTTTCTTTTAAGAGAGTGAGCATTAAATCATTATGATCCAAATTTTGTTGCTTTTAATTCTGGTGTAGCTTTTTCTTATGCTAGTAGTTGAAAGCCATCATTAGTTTACTTTATTAAAATTTTTCCAACTGTTGTTTTCTTTTTGATATTTTTATTTTCAAACTCATGATATATCTATATTTTTTCCTACATTTTATTTTTAAACTCTTTATTAAATGTAATTGATAGGGCAATGATAGATAATTATTGATATATGGGTAAGTTTTATTCGCAAAATAATAGTGTTGTTGATTACATCCCCTTTCGTTCTTTTAAATTTGTTTGTAATGTAGCAGATATTTTTATTTGTACTAGTTTTGTCTTTTTGATTATAGGTATTATTGTAAAAATAGTTAAAGAGTTTAGAATAGAAAAGGAAAAAGAAAATGAAAATAATAGTGAATAGTGACGGATTCCGATTAGATGTTTTCCTAGCACATAACTTAAAAATAACACGTACTAAAAGTTTGCAATTAATAAAGGATAATTTAGTTTATGTAAATAATAAAATAATAACTAAAGCGGGTTATATATTAAAAACAAATGATGAAATCTTAATTAGTGAAAAAAAAGAAACATTAGGTAATCAAAAAAGAGAACAAGAAAAATTTGTTTATCCATTAAGAATCCTTTATGAAGATGAATATCTAATAATTGTTTATAAACCATCAAATATGTTGACACACCAAACTATTTTTAAAGAAAACAATTGCTTATATAATGCACTTTTATATTATTTTGAGCAAAAAGAAATAAAACAAAAGCCATTATTAGTTCATCGACTAGACAAAGATACTTCTGGTTTAGTTTTAGTAGCTAAAGATGATCAAACATTGTTGAAATTACAAAAATTATTTGAAGAACACAAAATTATTAAAAAATATTATGCAATTGTTCATAATCAATTCAACGAAGAAAAAATTTTAATTAATGTTCCTATTGCTAGAAGTAGGTCAGATAAATTAAAAATGATAGCATCTGATAAAGGTAAAAATATTAAACCAGCTATTACTGAAATCTTACTGATTAAAAATTTAAATCAATTTGCACTAGTTGATGTTTTGTTAAAAACTGGTAGAACTCATCAAATTAGAGTTCATTTAAAATATATTAATCATCCTATTTTAAATGATCCATTATATGGTGTAGATAAAAATGTAACATCATATGGTCAGTATTTAATGGCATATTACTTAGAATTTCAACATCCTATAACAAAAAAAATAATTAATCAAAAAATTGAAATGGATAGGGAATTTATAGATATAATCAAAAAGTTGGAAAAGTAATAATTTATGTTTGATGTTTTATTTGATGTTATTCAAGAAGAGTGCATTATTTATTTATTAAAAAATAAGAAAATTTTAGATAAATTTTTATTTACTAATAAACAAGACTTATCAAATCATTTACCACATTATCTAGATACATTATTATTGAGAAATAAAATTACAATTAAGGATATTGAATCTATTTTTTGAATTTATGGTCCTGGTAAATTTTCTTCTTGTCGCATCATTAGTGTTTTTGTGAAAATAATCAAATTATTTAATCAAGATATCAAAATTTATACAATAGATAAATTTTCTTATTTAGGTTGAAAGGATCAATCAATAGTCATTCTAAAGTCTGATGGTAATAAATATTTTGTTGCAGAAGTTAAAAAACATTTATTATCCAGTAAACCAATATTAATTAATGAAAGTGAATTAAAATCATTTATCAAAAAACAAAATAAAAATAATATTATTTATGATTTAAGTAATGAACAATTAATTATAGATAGTTTACCTTCTTTTAAAGAAGTTAATGAAAACTTTGAATTAAAATATTTTAAACCAGTATGTTAACTATTGAAAAAACTAATGATCTTTTATTAATTAATAATTTGGATAAAATTTGTTTTTCAAATCAGTGATATAGTATTAATACCTATGAAAATATGGTTAAAAACCATGAATTATATCTTATAAAAAAACAAGGTGAAAATGTTGGTTTTCTTATAGTGTTAATATTAGGCAAAGAAATTGAAATCATTAAGATAGGTATTGTTGAAAAACAAAGAAGAAAAGGCTTTGCATTTCAAGCATTAAATATTTTCTTAAATGCATATGATTATGAAAAGTGCTACTTGGAAGTTTCGAATAAAAATACCAATGCTATCAAGTTGTATTTAAAATTAGGCTTTAAAAAAACAAATATTAGAAAAAGGTATTATCAAGATGGAAGTGATGCATTAAACTTTATCTATATTAAGTCATAATTTAGTTATAAATTCATTAGTTGTAATCTTCTTAGTTATTAATTGATAGGCCAAAGTAAATAAAGGGAATTGATTAGAATTCTTTTTAATTAATTTATAAATAACTTCAATTGTTTTAAAGCCTTCAATTGTATTTTTATTTTCACTAATAGCTTTATCTAACCCTTTTGTAATAATTGATTTTCCAAATTGAAAATTACGAGATTTTTCATCATTACAAGTTAGTAAAATGTCTCCTAAACCACAATATTCAAAAATAACTTGAGGATTTAATTTTTTAAATAAAAGGAATTTGTTAATCTCTTTTATGCCCATGGCCATAATTGCATACTTGTAATTACTAGAAATATCAGCATAATTTAGCAAACCACAAACTATGGCTAAACTATTTTTTAATGCTGATAAGTATGATGCTGCTTCAATATCCTTAATAGGTACTACTTTAAAATAATTATTATCAAAAACTTTTTTAATTTTTAATAAGGTAGGTTTATTGCTTGAAATAACATTCACCACTGTTGGAACCTTGTTAATCACATCTATAGCAAAAGATGGACCAATCAAACTAGCAACTTTACTATTTTTAATGTGGTTTAAGATTACTTTTAGATAATTATTATTTGTTTTTTGATCCAAGCCTTTACATGTATTTATGATTATCATATTCGGTTTATAATATGGTTTAATTTTTTTTAAAATGTTTTCCATTTGATTGGATGGGACACAAATTACAATAAATTGCACATCTTCAATTAAACTTTTTAAATTTGTTGAAACTTCTTGAGGGGGAGATTTTAGTTTAATATTGTTAAAAAATTCTTGATTAAATCCTTTTTTTAAATCTTCAATTTGGTTTTGTGAAATCCCAAACATCTTTACATATTGATGGTTATCTAATAAAACACTTGCAAGTGCAGTTCCTCAAGCACCAGTACCAATAATTAAAAATTTATTACTCATTAATGCCTCCTCCTCTAATTCGACTATTTTTATCTTTTCAATATAAAGTAATTGGTGTATTTTTTAAATTAAAAGCATCTCTTATCTTATTTTCAATGTATCTTGCATATGAAAAGTGCAAGGAATCAACATGATTACAAAATAATATAAAAGTTGGTATTTGTGATTTGGTTTGTGTAGCATATGTGATATTAATTCTTGCCCCTTTAAATAATGGTGGTTGTTGAAGCATTTGTGCTTGTCCTATAACATCATTTAATAAGGAGGTAGAAATCTTAATTTGAGCTTCTTTTTGAATCAATTCAATAGTTTTAAAAATTTGATGGATTTTTTTGTTTTCAAGTGCTGAAAGAAAAATAATAGGTGATCAAAACAAATGTTTAAATTTATTCCTAATTTGTTTTTTAATTTCTAGTAATACTTTATCTGATTTATCCTTTAATAAATCTATCTTATTTACTACAATAATAGCTGGGATGTTGGCTTTAGATGCTAAACCCCCAATGACTTCATCTTGCTCAGTAAAATTTGTTGAGGCATCTAAAACTAATAAAATAATGTCAGATTTAGCTATTGCACCTTCAGCTCTTAAAACAGAATATTTTTCAATACCTTGTATCTTGCCTTTTCTACGTATACCAGCAGTATCAATCAAAGTAAATCATTGGTTATAGTATTTAAAATCTACATCAATGCTATCTCGTGTAGTACCTGCTTTATCACTTACAATTACTCGTTCTTGATTTAAAATACAATTCACTAATGAAGATTTTCCAACGTTAGGTCTACCAATCACACAAAAAGTGGTATGGTCATGTTCAGGAATAGTTTTAGTTTTAAATTTTTTTATTACTCTATCTAGTAGGTCTCCTATCCCTATTCCATGAGCAGACGATATTAAAATCGGATTACCAAATCCTAAATTATAAAAAAGATTGTCTTGTTCTTTAAATGACTCACATTTGTTAGCTGCTAAAATAATATTCTTGTTTTTTGCTATTTTTTTTAAAAGCTTAGCAATATAAATATCATCATTGTCAATTTCATTTTTACAACTAATTAAAAAAATAATAGTTTGTGCTTCTTCAATTGCTATTTGAACTTGATCATTAATATTTTTTTGTAATGTAGCATCTTTTGTTGAAAATCCACCAGTATCAATTAATTGAAATTCTCTTGTTAATCATTTGCCATAACCATAAATTCGATCTCTAGTGACACCTGGCATATCATCCACAATCGATTTTTTGGTTTGAATTATTCTGTTAAATAAAGTAGATTTACCAACATTAGGCTTTCCGATAATTGCTACTACATCCATGTACAAATCCTTATAATATTTATTTAAAATAAATATGTATATAATATATCATTGTATTTACGTTTTTTGTAGTAAAAATTACTTCGAGAAATTGGCATATCATAAACACTTAGTTTTTCAATATAAACATTATGTAAAAATCGATAAATATTATCATCAAGAATAGACAATAATTCCTCAATATAGTTAACAAAATTTTTCATCTTTGTTATTTGTTCATTATTTATTCCATCTAAGTTATTTAGATATTTTAATTTAATTTTGTATATTTCATATTGATTAAATACTTGTTTAATTTTCTTTTCTTTAATTTTATTAGTTAATTCTTCCATAAAAATAACCAACATAATAAATATTAATTCAAAAAATAAATTTGTTAAAGTTTTGAATTTTTTATTAAAAAAATTTAATGATTGTTAAAATAAAATAAGTATGAAATATACAATTTTAACTAATAAGAAAAACAAAATAAATATAGAATTTAGTAAAAAACTTAAAGTAATTTTAAAAAAGCACACTTATGTTAAAAAAGGTTTTGACTATGCTTTTATTATTGGAGGAGATGGAACTTTTTTATCATTTGCTCAAAATTTACTAGATAAACCTGTTAAAGTAGTTTTCATTAATTCAGGTAAGTTAGGATTTTATAGTTATATAAATGATCCTAAAAAATTGCTAGAAGAAGAAGTTTTTAGTGATAAATATTATATTAATATTGATGTTTTAAATGTGCAATATAAAAAGAAAATATATCAATGTATTAATGATTTTTCTTTATATTCAAATTACACTGCTCATATTAAAACATTTATTAATGATGTGAATCTACAATCATTTCATGGTAATGGTGTTTTAGTTGCTACTCCATTTGGATCAACTGCAAGAAACAAATCATTAAAAGGGGCTATTATGTTACCAAATACTGAACTATTATCAATTATGGAAATTGAACCAATAAATAATCGTTTTTATTCATCACTAAATTCTCCAATAATTTTTAAAAATAATAATAAAATTAAAGTTGAAAGCACATGCTTTAAAAAGTGATGAATGTTATTAGATGGCCGACAATTAGAATTTAGTGATGAAAAAGCTATGATTGATATTTGACACACTAAATCAAAATGTCAAATTTTAATAAAAATTAATGATAGTGATTGAATCAGAAAATTGAATTACGCATTTATCACTAAGTAGGGTTTAATATGAGCACTAAACAAAATACTATTAAAAAAGAAAATAATAAAAAAAATAAAATAAAACTTGATGATAACAAGCAAAAAAAAGTTACTCCAAATCAAATTAAAACTGATAATGTAACAAATAAAGAAATTGAAAATAAAACTACTAATACAACAAAAAACGAAACAAATCGAAAAACTTTAAAAGAATTAGATGAAAAAACAAGAAAGAAAGTCCTTTTATATATTGTAATTACATTAGGCATTTTTTATTTTGTTTTGGATCATAAGTTAAAACAAAAAGAAAAAACAAAAACTGAATTATCATCAAAAAAAACAAGTAACAAAAGAAATAATGATAGTACATTAACAAAACAAGAAATTAAAGATACTTCTAAGTTAAAGCAATCTAAAAAAATTCCCATCGAAGTTGAAAAATTAATTACATCTTTTGGCGGTAAGGAAAATTTATTAAATGCTGAAAGCACTTTATCAACCATCCAACTTTTTGTAAATGACAAAAATAAAGTCAATAAGGATGAAGTTAAAAAAATCTTTAGTGGTAAAGGAATATCTATTGTTGATAAAAAGTTCTCAATCATTTGTGGAGACTATGCAAGTGAATTAAAAGAGCAAATATTAAAGATAATTAAAAAGGAAAATAAGAATGAAGGTTAATTCTAATCATTTAATCTTAACTATTGATGCAGGAAGTAGTTTTCTAAAAGTAGCACTTATAGATAAAACAGGTAATATTATTTCAAAAGGTCAACAGGAAATTAATAATATTTATTCAATTAATAATTATGTTGAACAAAATCCAATTGAAATTTTAAATTCGTTAATTACTGCTATTAAATCAACATGTGCTAATATTGATTACAAACAAATTAAAGGTGTTGGTATTACCAATCAACGAGAAACTATTGTTTTATGAAATAAAGCAACAGGTATGCCTGTTTATAATGCTATCAGTTGACAAGATAAAAGAACTACTGTATTTTGTGATGAATTGATAAAAAAAGGCTATGAGCAAATTATTAAAACTAAAACTGGCCTAGTTATTAATCCATATTTTTCAGCAACAAAAATAAAATGAATATTAGAAAATGTTCCAAAAGCTCAGGAACTATTAAAAGAAAATAATTTATTATGTGGCACAATCGACACTTGGTTATTGTGAAATTTATCAAAAGAAAAAAGTTTTTATACTGATGTATCTAATGCTAGTAGAACAATGTTATTTAATTTAAAAACCTTAGATTGAGATGAAGAAATCTTAAAATTATTTAATATCCCAATTGAAATATTACCTGAAATTAAACCAAGTCAATTTAATTTTGGTCATTTAAATGAAGCAATTTTTGCACCTTCACAAATTGATTGTATACCTATTAAAGCAATGATTGGTGATCAGCAAGCATCTTTATTAGGTCAGTGTTGTTTTGAAAAATTTGATGTTAAAACAACTTATGGAACAGGTTGTTTTTCTTTAATGAACATTGGGGAAGAGCCAATTTTTTCTAATCATAATCTTTTAATTACAGTTGCTTGACAATTTGAGAATAAAAAACCTATTTATGCCATAGAAGGTTCTGTTTTTATAGCAGGTGCTGCTATTAAATGATTAAAAGATGGTTTATCAATTATTTACAGAGCAGATGAAATTGATTATTATGCTAAGATCAGTAAGCATGCAAATGAAGTTTATGTTGTTCCATCATTTGTTGGTTTAGGTGCACCATATTGAGATTTGCATTCAAGAGGAGCAATTTTTGGGATTGAAGCTAATACTAATCGTGAAGATATTGTAACTGCAACATTAAATTCTATTGCTTATCAATGTAATGATTTATTAGAAGTAATGGCAAAAGAAATAGGGAAGCAAATTAAATTCATTAATGTTGATGGTGGTATCACTAGTTCTCAACATCTAATGCAATTTCAAGCTGATATTGCTAATCTTGAAGTAAGAAAGCATAAATCTGTTGATGTTACTATTTTAGGAATAGGGTACCTAACTGGATTGTCTGTTGGGATATGAAAAGATTTTGAAGAAATCAAAAACATTAATGCTAACCTTTGAGATGTATTTAAACCAAAAATTACAAATGAGCAAAGAAAAAAATTAATAAAAGGTTGAAATGAAGCTGTTTCAAGAACAAGGAATTGAAAAGAAAGCATTAAATAAAAACATTCCTTATAACATCACATGATTTTGATCAATATTTAATTTACTAAAATGAAGTTTTAACAAATACAAATTTTGTTATTTAATCTTAAACCTCAATCTAAAAACAATGAAGTATAAAGTAATGATGAGGTATTAACACCACTACAAACTATTGGTGTAAAATAACTTAAATTTAATTTGCTTAAAATTACATTTTGATTATTTTCAAAATGAAACATACCATTTATAAAACTACCTAAATATAATGTTATTCAAAAGTTGAAATTATTTAAAATATTTTCTGAATATAAATCATTGTTACTAATAGCTAAATATGATATATAAAAAATTGGTAATAAAACACCTATATTAAATTGTTTTAATACCTTATCATTTTTATATTGTTTAAAAATTAAATAGATAAAATAAGAAATTAACATAAATGTACTAATAATTAATAATAAAATTAGATTTCTAAATATAAATGATTGATAGTTTAATGTTATAGAACAAATTAATGAAGAAAAACCCATTGGAATAGTAAAGGCTCATAAATTGTTTGATAATCTAAAAATTAAATTAAATTTGCTAAAGTTAAAATTTCTAATATTTTTAATTTTAATAATTACTAAACATAAAATAGTTATAATTAAAAAATAACCAATATAAATTCAACCAACTCACTGACTTTTAAACATAATATTAATAATATTTTTTAAATTGTTATATATTAAAATCATATTTTGATCACAATTAATGTTTATATTGATTTGGTTAAAAACATTATTGAAAAAAATATCATTAAAATTGCTGAAAGCATAAATCAAACTACAAGATAGTATTGCTAAAGTACCGTATAATAAAAATGTTTTAAAATATTGTTTTCATAAGTTATTGTTATTATAAAAATTTTGCATTATGTAAAAAATTCTTCATGGTGCAAAAATTATAATTATTATAAAAAAAGTCATGATTAATGAATTTATAAAGATATTACTTAATAAAGAAATATTTAATATATCTACATTATTTATCATCATCTTGAGATCAAAATTTAACTTACCAAAAAAAGCGATAATTAATATTAAAGCAAGAAATAAACTAAAAAAGATAAATCCATTTTTGATCTTAATGAAAACTGTATTTCTAATTTGCTTTGTTGTAAATATATTTAAAAAATAAATGACGAATGAGGCAAATAAAAAAAATGACAAAAAAACAACAAAAGCTATAAACATTATTATATTTATTTTAATTTAATACTTTATATTTTAAAAAATATCTATCATTAATTGGTGATTTTAACTAATTAAATTAATATTTTTGTTTTGTTCTTTGTTTTTGAAAAGATGATTGGTTATTACAATAACATCTTAAAATAAGAAAAATAGTAGTAAATGAATTTATTTTTAAAATTAATTAACAAAAAGTGAAAAGATATTAGCTGTTAAATATATAATTATTAATATTATTTTAATTATGTCTAATAAATTTAATTCTGATCCATCGCAAAAAAATATTGATGATATTTCTAAAATTGATAATTTTTCATTATCAGATGTTGCACTTGAAAATACAAATAATAAAAAGGGACGTTTTATTGATAAATTTATAACATATTTAAATAATATCAATATTGAGTCACAAAATAATTATTCTATTTCATATATAAAATCTGGATTTGTAAAGTTTTCAAGATACTTTATCAAACGAAACTCAAAGCGAAGATATTTATTAGCAATGTTATTAGGTATTTTAGTTTCATTAGTGACTGTTTTTTTAATTCAAAATTCTGGATTATATTCATCTGGTATTAGTGGTATTTTCCAAGGAGTAGCTAGAATAGTACAGGCTGCATTAATAAAAGGAAGTACACCAAGCGATGTAGTTAACATTGTTTATAATATTCTCTTCTGGGGATTGTATTTAGTTGCAAATATTCCCTTAATTATTTTTGCCTATTATAAGATTTCTAAAGAATTTACTTACCTAACTATCATTTATGTTGTATCTAATCAAGTATTTGGAATAATATTTAACCAGATACCAAATATTGATCAAATAATGGTTTTTGGAACTTCCACTTCACATGGATTATTAGCAATTAAGTTAACTGATTGAAATACTTTTGAGCCATTTATTTTATTAATATATGCAATTGTTGCTGGATTGATTTTCTCTTTCCCATATACATTAGTTTATATCTTTAATGGTTCAACAGGAGGAAGTGATATTGTTTCTATTTACTATGCTAAGAAAAAGAATAAGAAAATTGGAACTATTCTTATTATTATTAATTCTTTTTGTATTTTTATCTCAACATTATTAGGGTCATTTTCAGCACAAACTATTATTGACTTTAATGACATAACTAATAATGCAACTGGTCCATTAGCAATAAGCAATGTAGTACAAGCAATTTTATCTCCTAACTTACTTTTCTCTGTTTTAATGACTATTATTACTGGTACACTTGTAAACTTTTATTTTCCAAGAAATAAATTCGTTCATATCAAAGTCTTTTCTGCAAATGTAACATCACTAAAAGAAAAATTGATAGAACTTGGTTATAAACATAGTATTTACTTTAGTAATTGTATTGATGCTGTTCCAAATAAGTCTATTAGTACTCTAGAAACAGTTTGTATGTATATTGAATTACCTTTGTTAATTTCTCACATTAGATTAGTTGATAAAGATTCATTAATCACAATTAAAAGATTAACTGATATTGATGGTGAAATGATAATTTATAAATAGTATTGACAATATATATATATATATATATATACCCAAATTGAATTATTAAGTGCAACGCCTTTGATAAAATAAAGGTGGAGCACTTTTTAATTTTGTAAATATATAAAAAAGTGCCCCCTTTAGTACGGAAAGGGAGCAATTATGTTATACACTCAAATAACTCATGATGA
>CAJGBT010000006.1 GCA_904501665.1 uncultured Bacilli bacterium
TCTTCAATCTTTTAGACGTTTTTGATAGTTGTATTCATCAAATTCAGCTGTTGTTACTACAATATGTTTTTGATCAGTACTAATACCATTTACCATTTTTGGTTTTTCTTTTTTAACTTTTTTAACAGGGGCTTTTTTTACTTCTTTCATGTGGGTTGTTTCAACACCATCTGGTTTTTTAATTCAACAAGTATAACAAATGTGTTTTTTGTTTTCTAATAAAATTGAAGTGTAACAAGCATCTTCTTTACATTTAAAACATGTATGTGGATTTTCATTGTAACCAGCTTTCTTTCTTCAATCTTTTAAACGCTTATCATAATCATAATTATCTAATTCATGCATAGTCACAACGGTATGCTTTTGATCAGTACTAATACCATTTACCATTTTTGGTTTTTCTTTTTTAACTTCTTTAGTAATAACCTTTTTAATTTTTTTATCTGTTTTATTTGATGAACGAGATTTTAAATTTTGTAGGTATAAATATCTTTCATTTGGATCATCACTTAAATGAATTTCAATGTGGGTTGTTCTTTTAAAGATCATATCTGCTGAACCTCGTGCTCTTGGCATTGTTCTTTTTCAAGTTGGACCTTGATTAGCAAAGATATTATAAACATATAACTTTTCAGCATTCATTGCATGATTATTAGTTGCATTTGCAATGGCACTCTCTAATAATTTTTTAATTATTTTTGATGATTTCTTTGAGTTATGTTGCAAAATAACTAATGCTTGTTTAATTGGCTTATTTCTTATTAAGTCACAAACTAATTTTGCTTTTCTTGGTGATACTCTTACATTTCTTTGAATAACTTTACAAACCATAATTTTTTCTCCTTTATTTTCAAATAATAATTATTGTTCACGTTTTGCTTCTGTATGTTGTTTAAAAACACGTGTTGGTGCAAATTCACCTAATTTTCTTCCAACCATATCTTCAGTTATATACACTTTAATAAAATTCTTCCCATTATGAACATCAAATGTTAAACCTACAAATTCTGGAAAAATGGTACTACGCCTTGATCATACTTTAATTGGTTTCTTTTTATCAGTACTATTCATTGCTTGTACTTTTTTCATTAAATGTGTATCAACAAAAGGACCTTTTTTTGAACTTCTAGACATATATAGCTATTTTACCCTCCTTCTAATAATTAAATTGCTAGATGGTTGTTTTTGTTTTCTTGTTTTAACCCCCATATGCCTTTTTCCTCAAGGTGTTCTAGGTGCATCCATACCAATAGGTTGACGACCTTCACCACCACCATGTGGGTGATCATTTGGGTTCATTGCAGACCCTCTAACAGTTGGTCTAATTCCACGATGACGATTCCTTCCTGCTTTACCGATATTCACTAAATTATGATCTTCATTAGAAACTTCGCCAATAGTAGCACGGCATTCTTTTCTAATTTTTCGTACTTCACTTGAAACCATTTTACAAATTACATATTTATTAGTTTCATCAAAACCTAAAATTTGGATGCTAGTACCGGCACTACGAGCTAATTGCCCACCAAAACCAGGAGTTAATTCTACATTATGTACCATTGTACCTTCAGGAATAAATTCTAATGGTAAACAATTACCTAACTTTATATCAACTTTTTCTTTACCAGAAATAATCTTATCTCCAACTTTAATTCCTTTAGGACTGATAATATAACGTTTTTCACCATCTTCATAATTGACTAATGAAATAAAACAAGTTCTATTTGGATCATATTCTATTGATTTAATAACTCCAACTTTTCCATCTTTATCCCTTTTGAAATCAATGATACGATATTTTCTTTTTGCTCCACCACCATGATGTCTTACAGTGATTTTTCCTTGATTGTTTCTTCCAGAGGTTTTCTTTAGATTAGTTAATAAAGTTTTTTCTGGTTTTGAAGTAGTCAATACACTTTTATAGTCAATCATTACTGTTTGCCTTTTACCACTACTTCTATTTTTGATTCTTCTAACTGCCATCAATTACCTCCTAACTATTTTCCTTTTGCTTGCTTTCTAATAGACTTCTTTGCCACTTTTATGTTATGGTCATTAGAAACATTTTCTTTTTTAGAAACTTTTTTTCTTTCTATTTTTGGATTATCGTTATTTTCTTTCTTTTGTTCTAAAACAACACTTTGCTTCTTTGTTTTAGATGAATCAGCTTCTTTATTGTTTTTAGCTGCTTCTTCAATCTCATCTTTAGTAATAGCGATTTGAACACCTTTTGGTAAGAAAATGTAAGCAATTCGTAAAGCAGGAGTTCTACCAGGTTTTAATGTACCTTGTCTAAATTGTTGTGATTTCCTATTTAAAATATTTATTTTTACAGGCTCAACATCATAAATTAACTTAAATGCTTTTTTAACATCTAATTTAGTTGCATGACGATTAACCAAGAAAGCTAAACAAGAATTTTCTTGAAACTTTCTTAAAAAGTAACTTTTTTCAGTATGATATGGTTTGATAATTACATTCGATAATTCCATTATGCAAACACCTCTTTCATCTTGCTAATTGTTCCTTCTTGAATAACTACAATGTTTGTGTGTAGTAAGTCCTTAATAGAAACCTTATTTCATTTCTTAGTATTAACTTTTTGAATATTATTAGTTGATAATTTAATATTGTCTTCTTCATTAGTTATAAATAAAACTTTTTTGTTAACTAGGTCAGCATTTTTTAAAAAAGTAATAATTGTCTTGGTAGAAGGTTTTTTTAGTGCTACACCATCATCTAAACCAAAAATATTTTGATCCTTAAGCTTTAATGATAAAGCTGATTTGAAAGCTAGTTTAAAAACCTTTGAATTAACTTTTTTTAAATAATTACGATTTGGTTTAGGACCAAAAGCAACACCACCACCAACTCAATGTGGGTTACGAGTGGAACCTGCTCTAGCTTTACCAGTATGTTTTTGTCTTCATGGTTTTTTACCACCACCACGAACTTCTCCCTTAGTTAAGGTCGAGTGTGTCCCCTGACGAATAGAAGCATTTTCAGCAATAACACAATCAAACATTGCTTGCTTATGTGGAGTTTTAACCAAAAGTGATTCATCAAAATTGATATTTCCTTTTACATTACCATTAATATCTAATAATTTAATAGATGTTGACATTATTGACTACCTCCTTCATTTACAGTTTGTTGATTATTAGTAGGAGTTTCTTGTTTTATTTCAGGTTCATTATTTTTAGTTTTACTTGATAAAGAAAATAAATTAATTTCTTTCTTATCATTTGGTTTTTTCTTAGAAGATCTAATATAAACTAAACCACGCTTATTCCCTGGAATAGCTCCTTTAATAATTAAAAGGTTGTCTTTAGTATTAACATCTAGAATTAATAAATTAGATATAGTTACATTTTCATGTCCATAATGTCCTGGAAGTTCAGTTCCTTTAAAAACTCTTTGTGCTTGGCTACCACCACGACCACCAGAAATAGAACCAACATAACGATGAGGATATCCTGCTCCATGACCTAAAGGACCAATAGCAAAATTATGTCTTTTAATTGAACCAGTAAAACCATGACCTTTACTAGTTCCTTGAATATCAACAAATTCACCTTTAGTAAAAATATCTACTTTTATTTCATCTCCTACATTATAACCAGTAAAATTTCTAAACTCATTTACATATTTCTTAGGTTCTTGATTAATCTTCTTAAATTGACCTTTTGTTGGTGAATTTAATTTTTTTTCAGCAATTGTTTCATATCCTAATTTTAATGAATCATAACCATTTTTATCTTTGGTTTTAACAGCTAAAACTTTATTAGGTTCAACATAGACAACTGTTGCAGCGTGCATTTTACCTTGTTCATCAAATATACTTATCATTCCTATTTTTGTACCTAATATAGCCTTCATAATTAAAACCTCCTAAAAAAACCTTATAACTTAATAAATATCTCTACACCAGTAGGAATAACCAAACGTTTTAAACTATCAATTGTTTGAGCCTGAGCATTATCTAATATGATTAAACGCTTATGTGTACGACGTTCAAATTGTTCACGACTTGATTTATTCACATGTGGTGATCTTAATATAGTGAAAATTTCCTTTTTTGTTGGTAAAGGAATAGGACCACGAATTTTAGCATTGGTAGATTTTGAGATTTCAACTATTTTTTTCACAGATTGATCCAATAATTGGTGATCATATGAAACTAATTTAATTCTAAGTTCTTGACTCATAAATTTATTTCTAAACCTTTCTAAAATTGCTTTTTAAGCTATATTGACAACTCTTTTTGGTGTATCAAATCAACTTAAAGCATATGTATTATACTATGAATATTTAATAATTTAAATATTTTTGTTATTTTTGATATTTTAAGCATAATAAAATCATTGATTACTTTAATAACAATATTTAAAATACAAAAATAAAATTTTATTTTTCTTATTTTTGCTTAAGAAAAATATTATTAAATGTCAAGAATAAGCGGAATAATAGTATCTAGCTATCATTAAACTACGAGTAGTTATTATAGATGAATTAAAAGTATTTACATTCTTTTAATCATGAACTAGCATTAGGTGATAGCATTTTACCAATAATACTATCTTTAGGATAATTAATAGCACTTTGATATGACCAACCTGTGCCCATTGTAATTATTGGACTAATATTGCATGGTCATACTCCTAATGTTATGCTAAATATTTATTACTGCCTTCATTTGATGGTACTAGTAATCTAAAATTTACCTGCCTGCACCTGACATAGTAGCAGAAGCAATTGTACAACCATCCCTAATCGTCTTTATCATTGATGTAGTTTGGAAGTGTAGCAATTTTTGAGAAACTCAATTAGAGCTACATGCTTATTAATTTTTGTATAAGAAATTACATTTTTTTGTAGGATAAATTTACTTTTACATAATAGTAGCATTACTACATACTTAGGTATTAAATATTTTTCTTTATCATTATAAAATTTATTTTGAACTTTTTTAAATAGCCTTATCTACTAAATTAAATAATGCATGTTATTTCAAGATATTTTAATATTGTTATAATGTTCAGGTGTTAATTGTTCCTTAAATATTTCTTTATCTAAATTAGTTGTAAATGAAAAACCATCATCTTTTATATGAGTTTCTAAAAAATTAGTAACTAACTGTTGTTCATTAATAGTCTGCATATTACTGATAATTTGCAAGTGATAATAAAAATAATCAAATGGTTCAATAAAGTTTAAATATTCAAAATATTGTTGAATAAAGTACAAATATTGGTAAAAATCTTCAATGTAATCTTTTGGTGGGATAATAAATGTAAAAAAATTTTTTTCAATATAATCTTCTTCCCAGTATGGATTTTCAAAAGAAAAATGTGTTTTATTAATATCTTTAGATGATATATTTATATTTACTTTATCAAAAGTTTTATGATCAATATTATTTAGAAAAGAATTTGACTTAATATCATTATTAGAATTTGAAATATTGTAATTATACAAATGGTCTCAAAACAAATAGTCTCAAAAAAAGACATAATTTTCTTGGTTTGTAAAATTTAAAGAAAAATCAAAATTTGTTTGTTGTGTAGCAAACAAATTATTATTTGTTCTTATAAAATATAAACCACAATTATTTTGAAAATTTTTATTAAGATTACATTCTACTTGATGATAAGAAAATTTATTAAGATTTTTACTTGTGAAATTTGAAATAAACAAATGTTTATAAACATTTATAGATCCTGAATCTGGTATTATCGTATCTGGGATATTTTTCAATAATGTATAAGAACAATCATAATAATCAAAACTTTGAATATTAGTATTAGTTAAACCTATTAAAAAAGTAATAAAGGAATCATTATAAAGTTCAATGTTATCTTGTAACTTGTTACAATTAAAGAGACCAAAATATGAAATAGAATAACAATATTTACCATTATCATGGTTATTTGGATAAAAACCTATCTTTTTAACATTGCGGAAAATGTATTTTACTTCCTCTTTATTAAAATCTGGAAAATTAATTGAATAATTAATATTTAATTGTGTATAGTTATCATTATATGAACTTTTAGAACTAAAGTAATAATAAGGAAAAATTATATCATTTTTAATCTTTCTATTAGCGATTGATATTGCATAAGCAGTTTTAAGTAAATCATCTGACTTATAAAAAAGAATATTATTTAGTTCAAAAAAACCTATTCCACATGTGTTTTTACATCTTATGTCATTAACATTTTTTCATGTAATTCCTTCATATAAAAAATCAAATCAAGCCAGCATAAGTGTGTCAGGTAACTCAACATAATCTAATAGAGGAATATTATCGCCATCAAAGGCATCAGATGTTATGGATTTATATTGTGATAAATCAGAAGAATCTAGATAAGTTTTTTTCTCTCATTTTCCACCAGTAGCAAAATTTTTTAAAACTTCATCGTGATCTAAAATGGTTTGAGGAAGTGGTTTTTCCAAATCATTACTAGTTTGTGTTTTCTTTTGATTTATTGTAAGAAAAACAGTTGTTGTAACAATTAAGCCAAAAAATAAACAAGTAATAATTCCAATAATTCAATATTTAATTTTGTGTTTTTTTGTTTTATTTGGCATAAGTTAATTATTCCTTATTAATTCTAGATATTCGTTATCAAAAACAACATTTTTTATATTATTTACTTTATTTTTTAGAAAAGAAAAATTAGAAAAGAATTTTAATGTATTTTGATAATTATCTTGAACAGATAAATCATGACTAAAATAATTAGGCAATACATATTCACATAATAAATCCCAATTTTGTATTTGGTTTATTTTAGGAATTATTCAACCATTGCTTTTAAATTTTTTAAATGAATTTAACTCTTTATTTTCAACTTTAGGGATAATCCCTTTATTAAGATAAACTATCAATTGTTCATATATTTGTTTTGATGATAAAGAATGATTTTTAATATTTTGATTTAAATTATTTTTAATTGAGTTATCTAGCATTAACCTATTGATCTTATCATTATTAATATAATTATATAAGTCTTTATAATTTCTCAACTCAACTATACATTGAATTGTGTTTAAATCATATCCATCATATGATTTATTGAAGAGATGGTTACCAATATTATTTTTAGAATATAAAACTATTTTAGTTGGGTTATTATAATTAACAATATTTTGATTACTACTTATTTTAACCCCAGATCATAAATCGCCACACTTGCCAAATTGTATTCCATGTTTTTCAACCTTGCCAAGAAAGGTAAATAAAATATCTGGTAAATTATCATTAAGATATTGTAGTATTGTGTGAATTGCATTATTATTAAAAGATTTATAAAAAAATGAATTAAAAAGTTTAGACAAGACAGTATTTGGGAAAATAGTTTTATTAACATCAAAAATATTAATTAATTTGAATATTAATGAGGTTAATAATTCGAATAAAGTATTAGCTATTAATGAAAATAAATTGTTAAAATTTCCAAAATTATCAGCTAATAAATTTCTAACTGAAGTTATTATAACATCAACTAATGATCTAAGATTATGACTACATCTTCACCCTAAGCAATGTGTTTGATGAATATAATCTATAATAGGTAAGAAATTATTAGATTTAAATAATAAAGAGTTGCTATTATAATAAATTACTTTTGTAACACCAAAATTAATACATTTTAAATTATTTATAGTATTAGATCCATTCTGATTATCAACTTCAAATAATATAGGTTTCAACTTAAGCTTATAGTCTTTTTTCTTTTGATATTTATTGAAAAAATCGTTAATTATTTTCTTAATATCATCTTTAATTAATTGTTTTAATTTATCCTTATCATTTTGATTTAAACCATTTTCATTACCTAAATCAATTGTTATATCTTGCAAATTTAACTCCTTAACTATTTTTAAAATCTTTGAAATATCTATAGTTGGTATTTTTTCTTTTTTTTGTAATAAAGAATTTATAATATTTGTTATATTATTTGCAATAAATTGTAAAAATTCATTAAAATAAAAACTTTTGTTACTATCAATTTTTATGTATTGAAAAATTGATAGAATTATTTGATTGCTGCTAAAGATTTTTGTAATTTCATTTTTAATATCAATAAAAGGTTTATTTGTATTATTAAAAAAAACATTTAATTTTTTTAAACAATCTACTATATTATCTAAATTAAGCTCAAAATGTTTTAATATTTTATTTATGTAAGCTATTTTCTTACTAATAAAATCTATTAATTTATTAATTCATGGATCTAGAGGATTCAAATTAATTTGATTAATAGTCCTAATAACTTGTTCTAATCCAACATTAATTGTTGATATTAAATGATTTCCCTCTCAATAATCATAAGTTTTCGGTTGATGAACAGTTTTTACCGCTCCTGCTCACATAGGCATAAAAACAACTTCGCCTATATGCCTCTCAGGAACACTTGCTTCTCATTGTCCTACATGATAACTTCATGAATTAGTTGATGAATCATTTAATAAATCTAATAAATTTTTAACTGATGAATAAACATAACCATTATTATCATTAAATACTAAATTATTATTATCTATACCTGCAACTGTATCATAAGTCATGTTTATAGTATTACTAGGGGTAGTTCATTTTTTCTGTTTGTATTGTTGGTAACATCTACATTAACTTCTACACTACCTTTATAATTATTTATTTCAATTTGGTGATTATTTTTATTGATAAAATAATCTCTTACTTCATTATTGTTATGAAATAATGTTTGTTCTTGATCTAAATTAATTATTTTTATATTGTTTATTTTATTTTTGTAAGCAACAATAACTGGTACTAAAATAATTGTCGGAATGCTAATAGATATTCCACAGACCATTACAAATAAATGCACAAGCTTTGATTTAATCTTTTTCATATTTTAAATGTTTAATTTTAATTAACTCAACATTTTTATTTTATTATATTCCTTTTTAAAAATATTAATTAATATTCAATGCTGCTTAATGCACTGTCTTTCTAACTGGTAACTTCTATATCTCATTATATTAGAATTTATAGCAATTTTAGGTATTAAAAACCTTTGAGCATAAGGTAGATGTTCTAATTCTGAGTAATAATGGAACCTTTTGCAGTTATATTCATAACTAAAACAAAAAATAATTCTTTTAATTTCATCAATTGATTTTGCTTGTTTAAATTGTGTAAACAACATTTTTTATCGATAGTCTTATGAAATCTTTCTACACAACCATTACACTCTGGTTGACCTAATGGAATTAACCTTTTAATTACACCTTTAGTTTTAAGAAATTTTACAAATTCATTGGCATGAATAAAATTTGTGTTTTTGAACATCATGGCATGATCAGTTTGAACAGACTTAATTTTGATACCATGCTTTTAAAATATTTAAATCCCAATTCAATAGCATACATAACATTTTGTGTTGATGCATTATCTAAGACTAAGCTATATGTGAATTGAGAATGAGTATTTATCATATTGAAAATTGGAATAATCTTGTTTAATCCATTTTCGTTTCTTCCTAATATTTTTAAATCTAGTTGAATATGACCAGGCTCAATAATTTGATGCCTTTTAGGATGATAATAATATTTCTTATTTGTTTTCTTAAAACTGATGCCTAATTCTTCAGATAATATCTTTTTTAAAGTATTTATGCTTATTTTTGAAAAATCAAATTGATTGCTAAGTTTGTTTTCAATGTGAACTTTGGAACAAAAATCTGTAATCTCAAATCTGATTAATTCTTAACAATATTTTAAATAAAAATCACATAATATCCTTCCGGCTTCCTTATTATATTTATTTGCAATATTTTTCTTTATTGGTAATTTATCAATATGATCAGTTCAAATAAAATTGGAATTTATTTATGAATTTGTATGCTGCTTTTTGAGCATTAACATCATTGGTCTTATTTAATGGTTTTAAATATTGTTTAATAAAATCCTCATATAACTTTATCACTGAATGATACTTTTCATTAGATGTTAAGGTTTCATACTTTTTTGATCTTTTTATGTTTGAAATATATATAAGTCTCTTTCGGAAGTCTACAAAAAATAAGTGGACTAATCCTACCAATTATATTTGGTGGGATTTTTTATTGTCCAACATAATTTTACTAGCCAGTTCAAAAAGATGGTGCATTAAACATAAAAATTTTTAAATATTATTTAAAACTTTTCTAACTTTATAATGCAATAACACTAATTAAGTAAAAAATGACCATGAAACAAAACAACAACAGCTACCACTAAATTGTAATTGGATATTGAAAATTAAAAGTATTAATATCTTTTTGTAATGGTTAGCATTTTTTGCTATGTCCTTTGAAGTGATTATTCTTTAAAACATAATTAACTACATCTTTAATGTGAAAATAAATATTAAAGTTGATTGAATGTATTGAAATAAATTTTCAAAGCATCTAATATTTTATCTTTTAAGTTCTTATAATCATACTCACCATCTTTTGGTTTTTGGAACTTTGACATTGGAGGCATAATTTTGCCTATTTCCGTACCTGTTTCTTTAATATATCCAATACTAAAGCATCTTTCCATATATTTTTTTGTTTCTTTTGGATTTAAATTATATTCCTTAATAATTTGGTCTAATTGAACTTCTTGTTGTTCATCCATAAACTCATTATATTTTTCTCATATTTCTTCTTTTTCATTATTTGGATTAATTGACATTAAAAACTCTATTAATAATTCTTTTTTAGATCTTAACTCATATGATGAATTAATTATAGTTGTAATTGATTCAATAATTTTGTTTCCATCAAGTTCATTACTCTTGCTAATTCTAAATTGTTCAAAAATATAGTCAACATTAATATCAACCTGTTTTACTAAATCAATTTCAAAAACTAAATCTTGACTAATATCTTTTTTTTCACTCTTTTCTTTAACCTTAATTTCCTCATATATATCTTGATATTTACCTAAATAATTTTGAAATTCCCTTTCACTTAATATTTCTTTACCTTTAAATTCTTCGAAACAATATAAAATGTTTCTCATGTTTAAAACTTTAGAGAATAGTTTAATAAAGTTAATTTGTTTTTGTTCTCCTAAGTAACTATTTGGGTTATTAAGATCATATTCTTTTAATAAGATATTAATTAGTTCTTCATATCCTTTTTGATTATCATATCCTAAATAATAGTCTTCAAATTTTCTTAATAAGATAACACCGCTAGCATGTTCATCACCAAATAATTTAATTGCATCATTTAAATGATTTGTTAGTGGTCTAAAGCTGATAATATTTCCATATTGTTTTTCACTATTTAATATCCGATTAGTTCGACTAAGAGCTTGAATTAATCCATGATATTTTAAATTCTTATCTACCCATAAAGTATTTAATGTTGTAGCATCAAATCCAGTTAAGAACATATTAACTACAATTAGAATATCAATTTCTTTATTTTTAGTTCTCATTGAGATATCCCGATAGTAGTTTTGGAATTCCTCACAATTAGTAGAAAAAGAAGTACCAAACATTTTATTATAATCATTAATAGCACTATCTAAAAATTCCCTTGAGTCTTTATCTAATCCATTAACATTTTCATTGTTTTATCAACAATAACATTTCCATCATAATCTCTTGATTCCTCATTGGGAGCATAGGAGTAAATTAAACCAATTTTTAGGTAAATATCGTTTCTTGAACTTAACTGTTTTTTAAATTCTAAATAATATTTTTTTGCCGCTTCAATATTACTTACTGCTAAAATAGAATTGAATCCTTTTAAATTAACTATTTTTAATTTTCTATCTATCTTATTTTGTTTATCCCTAGCTAATTCATTTATATTTTCAGTTACTTTATGTTCATAAGTTTTATTTGAGTGGGTTTGTGTATTAAAGTTATCAATGATATATTTAGTGATATTGGTAATTCTTTTTTCATTATTTCAAACTTTTTGTTCATCAATTCCTTTAATTTTTTCTTCGATAATATCTTCTCATTCTTTATTTTTTAATGTTATATGTTCTGAATATCTAAATGGTAAGACATTCTTATCATTAATAGCATTAATAATTGTATAAGTGTGTAATTTATCTCCAAATAGTTGCTCAGTAGTTTTATTAATCATTTTTTCTTTATAGTTGTCAACTATTTCTTTTGGTTTTATACCAAATGAAACGGTGGCATTTTGTTTAAAGATTGGTGTTCCAGTAAAGCCAAAGATATTATACTTTTTAAATCGTTTAGTAATATCTTGGTGCATTTGACCAAATTGTGAACGATGACATTCATCAAAAATCATCACAACATGTTCATTATAAATATCTAACTTATTGTATTCTTTGACTAGATTATTTAGTTTTTGAATAGTGGTAATAATGATCTTATTATCCTTAGATTCAATTTTATCTTTTAAATCTTTAGTTGATTTAGATGAAAATGATGAACCTTTTTCAAAATTCTCATATTCTCTTAAAGTCTGATAATCTAAATCTTTTCGGTCAACCACAAACATTACCTTACTAACAAAATCAAATTCTTTAGCAATTTGAGCAGTTTTAAATGAAGTAATTGTTTTTCCACTTCCAGTTGTATGTCATATATACCCACCAGCAGCAGTTGTTCCTAATCGTTCTTTATAATTATGTGAGATAAAAATTCTTTTTAATATTTCTTCGGTTGCGACAATTTGATAAGGACGCATCACAATTAATTTATTATCAACACCTAATATACAATATTTAGTAATGATATTAAGTAATGTATGTTTTGCTAAAAATGTAGCAGTAAATGATTCAAAATCATTAATAATATTATTCTTTTGGTCTGATCAATAATTAGTAAAAGCAAATGAATTAGATGTATTTGATGTTAGCTCTAGATTCTTTTCTAATAAACTAATAATATTTTTTCTTACTGTATTTGAATAATATTTAGTATCAACTCCATTAGAGATGATAAATATTTGTACATAATTAAATAACCCTTTTGATGTATCAAATGATTTTTTATATCGGTTAATTTGGTTAAATGCTTCTTTTAAAGCAACTCCTCGTCTTTTTAATTCAATATGAACTAATGGTAATCCATTGATTAATATTGTGACATCATATCGGTTTTGATGCTCTCCCTTATCATTAACATATTGATTAATAACTTGTAATTGGTTATTATGAACATTCTTTTTATCAATTAAATAGATATTAACTGTTTTATTATTATCTAGGATTAAAGTATAATAATAGTCTTTTTGAATCTTTTTAGTTCTTGATATTAGTGAATCAGTTTCATTGCTATCATTACAAATATAATTGTTTAATAATTGATTTCATTCATTGTCACTAAATTTACCATTATTTAAATGTTGTTTATTTAAGATTTCTAATTGTTTTCTTAAATTATTAAGCATTCAATCTTCATGATTAATATTTATTTTGATTAAATCAATATGTTCATATCCTTGATTTATTAATTGATTAATAAAATCTTGCTCTAATTTAGCTTCTGATTGGTATGAGTTATCTTGAGTTTGTACTTTGGGTGCTTGTGCTACAACAGTAGCTTCATCATAGGATATTATTTGCTTATAATTAGATTTATTGTTATCCATAGTATTAATTATATAATTAAGGTTTTAATGTTGTATAAGGAACTGCCAAAAATCCATCCGGTCTTTTATAAGAGTAATCACTTCCTACAATAATCATATAAAATGATGGTTTAGATTTAAGTCCATAGTTAGTTTGGATTTTATTTTCTAAAGATAGCAATCTTCTTGTAGCATCATCCATTAGACAGTTTGAGATAATTTGCCCAGAAATGGACAAATTATCTATAATACCCTCAATTATTAAAGAAACTTATTATGGCTTTAAACAATTAATAGGTATGATATAGATTCCTGTTTCTTTATCTTGATAAGTAATATCATGACAACCTAATATAATGCACATAAACTTAGGTTTCTTTTTTGCATATTTATAGAACTTTAATAATGATTTTTTAGCTTCTTGGACTCCATAACCAGTTAATTTGATTTCTAATGCACAATATTCACCATCATAAAATTCAATGATCGCATCAACTTCATCACCAGAATTATTATCTCTAAAGTAAAATAAATCAGCATCTAGATAATTAGCATATACTCTAAGATCTCGCATCACTAAAGCTTCAAACATTAAACCAAACGTATTTAAATCATCAACTAATTTCTCTACAGTTAGTTTTAGAGCAGCGCATGATAAACTTGGGTCAACCAAATGTCGCTTAGGGCTACTACCAATTTTGGCACTTGAACGATAATTGATTGAATAAGGTTTATCATTTATTACAATAAAGTTTTTCTCTAATGAATTTAAATAAGTATCAATTGTTATTCTTGATGTGTTTGATAGTTCCTTATCTCCATTATCGCAAATATCTTTTAAGATAGTAGCTTTAGAAGCATTAGTTGATTCATTACGAGCTAATGATCAAACTAACATATTTAATAATCTAGGGTTTTTATTAGATAAGTTATTTTCAAAACCAGGGATATCAATATTAATTAAATTAGATATATATGATCTTGCAAACTTACCTGTATCATTTTTATCATCCAAGATTGCTGGTCATCCACCACGAACTATTAATCTAGCTAGTTCATGTAAAGATAAACTTTTAACCACTTGAGATTTAAACTTCCCATTAATAATGCCTTGAATAGATACACTACCGGTAGAACCATTTGTTTCATATAAAGTCATTGGATACATTTGCATAGTATGTATTCTTCCAATTCCTGAATGGACAATTCTATCAGATTCATAACTTTTTAAACTTCTAGAACCAGTTAAAATAAATTTACCTTTAATTAAATCCTCATCACATTTATTCCTTACATAATCTCATAGTTCTGGGATTAATTGTCATTCATCAATTAATATTGGATAACTATTATTTGAGAATATGTAATCAGGGTTGTTCAAAACATTTTCCCTAATTTTAATATCACTTAAATTAAAATTCATACTTGCTGCTTTAATAGAAGATGATGTTTTACCACATTGTTTTGGACCTTCGATTAATAAAGCCCCAAAGGTTTTAAGGTTTTCATCAATTTGTTTGTCAATCAGTCTTTTACGATAATTTTCTAATTTCATATCTATTATTATACATTTTTCTTATTTTAAATTATACAAAATTCTTAAAATTAATTATACATTTTTCTTATTTTTGATTATACAAAATTCTTATTCTTTAAATTTATTAAAATAGTCTTTTAAACCTTATATTATTTATTCTTTTATTTATAAAGAACATATTTACATATAAATATGAAAATTTCAAATCCCAAAAATGTCTGGTGCAAAATCCCAAAAATGTCTAGTTGTAAATACAATAAAAAACTGGTGCAAAATCCCATAAAAAACTGGTCAAAACCCTAAAATGTCTGGCAACAAATCATAAAATATTTAAATTAGTTAATAATAATGTGACATATTGATTATTTAAAGTATGGGGAATTAATTAAGAAATCTTAACTTTTTACCCCTAATATTTGATGAAATACACATATGACATTTTATGATTAAAGAGATTTATACCTAAAACAATTAATAGATAAAAGGATTAAAGAATCATTTAAAAAAATTATTATCACTAAAAATAGTTTATTTAATAGTTATGATCAAAATGGTTTTTTGATATTATCAATGATTGATTTCTTATTAGATCCTAATTTGATTAAAAATAACATTTTTAATACACCAGTCTAAAAAGAGGGTGATTAAAACAGCTTATAATTAGATTTATTATTATCCATAGAATTAATTATATAATTAAGGTATTAATATTATATAAGGAACTACTAAAAGTAATTAGGAATTATATGGATAATTACTTTCTAAACATTTTATAAAAGATGTTTAATGGTTATAAGAATTCGTTTTTTTAAAATATTCAACAATTGCGTTTATTTTATCATTAATTACTTTTTCATCTATTTTTGATAAATCAGTTTTTAATATATCTAGTATGTCATTCCATTTGTTTCCTTTAGATGATTCTTGGTGTTCTTGAGTATTCACAAAGAAATAAATCCAAATTATGATATTCCTTAAATTGTATCCTTTCTCTTTTTCATCATCAGAAATTATTGAATAGCATTTTAATGATATTGAAAATAAAATTTGTTTTAATATCTCACTAATCTCTTCATTTGTTAGAAAAGTTTTATTAGGGAAATTGTTAATAAAAGGGATTAATTTATTAAATTTTCTATATGTTTGAGTTAAAAATTTAAATTTATAAGTTGATAAAGTTTCAAAATCAGATTCTTTTAATTTTTTAATATTATCTTTATACAAAAGAAAAGATCAAAATCAATCGATATGAAGATGTTCGAATGTAAAATCCTTGTATGATTCATTAAAAATGATTTCAAAAAATAATTCACTTTTATAATAGAATAGTAATTTAATAAAGTCATGAACTATATAATCTCCATTTTTTTCTATATTATCAATAAGAAATTTATAATTTTTTTCTAGACTTTCTTTATCTAAACTAAATACTTTTTTTAATAGTTTTTTACTTATATCTTGTTTATTATTTTTATAATTTGAACATAAAGATAGATATTTTAAGAATACCAACTCCTTTTTATCCTGTATCAAATCATCAATATTTTTTTCTATTAATTTTTTATAGACCTCTAGTAGTTTATCGCTAAGCAATAATTTTTTAAAACTTTTTCCTTTTATTAATTCTAATAGCGAAAATACAGAGAATTTTCTATTATCAATTAGGTAAAAATCATAAGCGATATCTAATTTAGAATTAAATAAATAAAAATTAATGATACTTTTTGCAAATGTAATTAATTTATTTTCAACTAAATCATCTATTAATTTTGCAATTAACTTAATATTAGCATAATTAAGTTCTTTAGATTGATGCAAATAAATAATATTTTTTTCAACAAATATATTAATAAATGCTTTGTTAATATAAAAAATTAAATCTAATAGTTTTTTGTATAAATTTTCGTCATTTTTTTGTTTTGTTTTTGATAAATAAGAATCTATTAAATGTTGAAAAATAGATGAATACATTCATAATAAATCATTTTTAATAATTTTATAACCATCTTCTTTAAATTCTTTAATCTTTTCAAGATCTTTTATTTCAATATTATCAATACTTTTATTTATTATATTATTTGTAAAAACTGATAATTCTTTATCACGTTCTGGAATAATATTTTTAATTTCTCATTTATTTTGTTGAGATTTTCTTTCGCAAACTTTTTTACTAAGTTCTTTTCATTTTGAGATTATATCTTTATTTTTCTTTTCATTGGATTGTAATTGAGCATTTTCTAATTTTCAAAATGATAGTATGTGAAAATAATTATAATTGTAATTGTAATTGTTGTCATCATTATTTACTATTGTTTTTGCTTTTTTATAAAATTCATTGAATTCTTTTTTATTTCTTTGTAAATAATCATAAATTAGCTTGAAACAAGTATTACTATTAAATCAAGAAATATTATAATAAGTTGTAGTAATTTTTTCAATTAAATCATTAATAGATATATTATGTTTTTTAAGTGTAATTTTTATAATGTTAATGTTAATTCCTAAAATTAGTTTTATAAAATATAAATTTAAAATAAATTTATTATAAGAATTAGGATCATCATTTTTATCAATAAATTTTATAATTCTTTCTTCTATTTTATTAATTTCATTTAAATCCCTTTGACTTAAACTTCTGATTGATATATATGGTATAGAAGGTTCAAAATAGTCTTTTTTTGATAGCATAAGCTTAAATATATTTTCTATATTATTTTTATTAATTTCTGAATAATTTAATCAGTAACACAAATCATAAAATTCATATTTTAATTTATTGTGTTTAATTAGATAGTTTATAACTAATTTATTAACATTTGAATTCTTATGCATCCCAAATACTCACGATGTTAAAAATCATTTGAAATCTACTATGTTTATAACACTTTTACTATTTGAAATTTTATCTAAATAAAAATCTAAATAACATTTAACTGTGATTTTATCATCATAGAATTTTCTTAATATTGTTGAAATGTAAAATGTATCATTCTTTTTGACTAATTCTTTAAATTTATTAATCTTATCTTCTTTAGTTTTTATTGTTTCGTATTCTTTAATTATTTGATTTGTGATTTCTGTTAATGAACTTGTAAAATCAAAAATATCAATGTTATATTTTTCATCAGATCTTTTATAATCATCATATTTTTTTAAAATTAATTCATATAAATTATTAAAAACTTCTTCATCATATTTGTGATCTTTTGCTTGTAATAAATATATACCTTTTTCAAGTAGTTCTTCTTGTATTTTAGTTGTATTTTTATTTTCTTTTTCAAATGCACTAGTTATGTATATAATTCTAAAATTACCATTATTTCTCATTAATTCAATTAAGGAGGTTATATGAACCTCGCTCAATGATGAACCAAAAACAAAGATATAATTATTTTTTTGAGATTGTTCTAAATGAGATTTAAATGTTTCTAATATTTTGCCATAATCATTTTTCAAGAAAAAATCTAAATAAGCTTTTGATGTATATATGAAATTATTAGATGATTGACTATGAATTTGATAAACTGAAAAATTAGAATTTAAAAATTTATCTAAGTCTTGTAAATAATAAACTTCCCTAAACTCGGTAGATTTTTGGATAGTATCACAGTGGTTTGTTGTTATTATTCTAATTGAACTTTCTTTTTGCCGAGATATTATTGATGATAATTCTTTAATAATTTTAAATAATTGTTTATCTCTTAATTTTAATCCTTTTTCATTTATGTTATTTATATCTTTTATTTCTTTTTGATAATTAATATCTAGATTTGTGTAAAGAAAAAAATTATTAACATCTATACCACCATATTTTTTCTTTGACATATCACTTCATAAAAGATATTTATCTTTATCAATGTATTTTGTAAATCCTGATCCAAAAAAGAAATAAATTGATATGTTTTCCCTATTGATTACCATCTCTTCTATTAATTTTTCTAGATATTTATTTTCCATTTATTTTCCTTTAAAATTTAATAATAAATCTCTATAGTACTCATATTGTTTATTTCTTAGTTCTATTTCTAATGGTAATCCATCAGATATTTCGTTGACTAATGAACTAAAACTATCTAAGATCTCTACAATTTTATTTTGGATATCTAGTGGTGGGATGGGGATGGAGATCTTTTTAAACACTTCTTTGCTAACGTAAAATCTAGTAACTCCCCTAATTGATTTTCTGCATTTAATTTTAAATTCATTACTATTAAAATAAAATTTATAAAAACTAGGATTGATATTTTTTAAGTATTCTTCTTTAACTCTAATCCCAAATAAATGATCATCTAAAAAAATATTATCTTTAATTGGTTTTTCTATAACTGAACAAATTGCACATTCTTCAATTGTTTCAGATGCAGAAGTAAAAAGAATATCTCATTGTTTTAAAATACTTTGTTTTAATGACTTAACTGTAGCCTTATAGGTTTCATTAACATTAGTACTTAAGTTTTTATAAACATTTAAATAATCTATAAATTCACAATTCCCAGTATCTTGTCATTTCTTAGATACATTTGTCATTCCATTAAAAAAAATAAAACATTCTTCTATTTTCTTATACTCCACATCTTTATCCTTAAAATCTAATAATTTATCTCTATAGTATTTATATTGTTTAAGTCTTGCTGTAAGCTCTGCTGTAAGCTCTGCTTTATAATTAGTAAAACTATCTAAGATCTCTACAATTTTATTTTGGATATCTAGTGGTGGGATGGGGATGGAAAGATTAAGAATATCAGATTTATTAAGTGCAGGAATTCCTGCCCCATATTGACTTTTAATTAATTGTTCTTCACTATCTTTTAGAAAATAATAAATATATCTATAATTACATTTATTTAAATTTATAACTACATAGCAATGTGCTCCAGCTCAAAATTCTTTTTCTTGTCATTGAACATATCCAGCAGAAGCACCGCCTTGACTTATAGTAATTAGATCTTTGTTGAAGTTATATTCTTTTCAATATCCTGATGGTAATTTACCACCATTAATAACAGGATAATATGAACTATCATCTAATAATAATTTTTTATTTAATTGAGTTCCTTTTTGAATATCTATTAAATCTGATAGTTTTTGAAATTTGATATTTTTATCTTTAACTAATAATTGAGTTATTAACATTAAATTACCTTTATTCATATTTTTCAAACCTCTTATTTTTAATTAATTCAAAAATAAATTCATCTAATTTATATTCTAGAAATGGTTCTAACGCATCAGAAAATCATTTTATATAATCTAAACTTAATTTATCATTCTTATAAAGATTTTTAAAAATGTTTAAAATAATTTCATCGTTGTTTAATTTATTAATTAACTCTTTAAAAGAAATATCAATTTGATTAACTATATTTAAAATTTTTTCAACTATGTCAGCAGATTCTTGTGCTTTAGTATCTTTTAATTTGTTAAGTTCCTTACTAAATAAATTTAAATGATTAGTTATTTTGCTTTCGTCTTTCAAAAATTTTAAGAAATTTTTATATAAATATTCAAAACCTTCCTTAATGTTTGTGTTATTGTGTTTGTAAAATTCTCTAATAATATCATCCACTTGCTCACTAAGACAATTATTAATTATAGTAATAAGGTATATTTCTTCATTTAATTGTTTATATTGATTTATGAATTGATATATATAATATCAAATAGTGTTAATGTATGAGCCTATTTTTGTCCTTATTCATTTATCAGCTTGCTTGTTTTTTAAAACATTTTCATTAAAATATAATAATCCATAAAAAATATTGTAGTTACATGCTTCATTAATTAATTTTGTATCTAAAATTTTATTAGATAATAATCTTTTCAAATCCCTAATCGATAAAAATTGATTGTTATAATTTTCTTTAATAAAAAAATTTAGGTCTTTAGAAAAATCTTTATCAATTCCTTTATTACATAATAGTGAATAATAATCTTGCTTAAATTCAAAATATTTACCTAGAGTAATATATTTTTCCATAAAGCCTAATTTTTCTTGGATATTTGCTGGTAAATACAATTTATCTAAATCCATAGGTAAGATAATTATTAGATTATTTAAATATGTTAATTTTTGAATGATTTTAATAATTTCAATTGAATTATCACCCATTCTTTCTAAATTATCTATAATTAAAATTGTTGAATCTATTTTTTTAAGTTGATTTTTTATTTTGCCAATATTCTTTTTTTCTTCATTATTAAATAGATTTATATTAGGTGCAGTTAAAACATTTAGGAATCAATTTAATAAAAAAGATGTTCCTTTTTTAAAATATTTAATGGCTTTTTCCTTTATTTTTTCTTTTGGTAATAATTTATCAATAATATCTAAAAGAATACTTATAGCAATATTTTGTTCATCTATATATTCCCAAAGATCAATTAAATATATTTCCTTAAATTTATAATTTTTAAAATTTATTTTTTCTATTAGTTTATTGTAAATCAATTCTTCAAAAAAATAAGTTTTCCCACTTCCTCACGGTGCGTTAAAAATAGTTATTGGAGAAGAATATTTAATTTGTTCTGGGACAAAATCTTTTTTAGGAATTGTTTTTCATTTCTTTTTTGCTATATCTCTTTCTTTTAAAAAGACATTATATTGCTCATTAAGTTTATCAAAAAACTCTTTATTTTTATTTAAAAAATCTTTATCTTCATCTCCTGTTAATTCAATTGTAATATTCTCAATCATAATAACTATCCTTACTTATGATTAAGTTCTTTTATAATCTCATTAATCTTAGTTCTTAATTCATCGTTTCTTTTTACTATTCTATCAATATCACTATTTAATACATTAATATCAATAACTTCCTTATTGTTTTCTTGTTCAATATAATTGGAAACTGATAGATTGTAATCATTTTCTTTAATTGTATCTAGTTCTACTATTTTAGAAAAATGATCTATTTCTTTTCGTTCTAAATATGTATTTAATATTTTATTGATATTATCTTCACTTAAAATATTTTGATTAGTACGTTTTTCAAATTCTCTAGTGGCATCAATAAACATGATATTGTTTTCATGATTTAATTTACTTTTATTTAATACCATGATACAAGTAGAGATACTAGTACCATAAAATAAGTTGTCTGGTAGATTGATAATTAGATCAATATAGTTATTATTAACTAAATATTGTCTAATCTTTTGTTCAGCTCCACCACGATAAAATATCCCTGGAAAACATACAATAGCCGCTTTACCATTAGTAGCTAATAAATATAAAGCATGCATAATAAAGGCATAATCAGATTTACTTTTTGGCGCTAATATTCCTGCTGGTGCATACCTAACATCATTAATTAATGTAGGATTGTCATCACCTTCTCATTTAATAGAGTAAGGAGGATTAGAAACAATTACTTCATATTTATTATCCAATGCATGTTTTGGGTCAATTAAGGTATCACCTAATTCAATATCAAAATTAGAACAATTAATATTATGTAAGAACATATTCATTCTACATAAGTTATAAGTAGTAATATTACTTTCTTGGCCATAATATCCCTGTGTTACATTTTCATCGCCTAATATTTTAGCCGCTTGTAATAATAATGAACCAGAACCACAAGCTGGGTCATAAACATTTTTAATTTCCTTTTTATTACCAATTGCTAATTTAGTTAATAATTTACTAACTTCTTGAGGAGTGAAGTATTCCCCACCTGATTTACCAGCGTTAGAAGCATACATGCCCATTAAATATTCATATGCATCACCAAAGATATCATTATCACTATCCTTTAAATCTAATTTAATTTCAGCAATATTGGTTAATATTTCATATAAATGTTTATTTCTTTCCGGAGCTGAAGAACCTAGATTAGGAGAATTAAAGTCAATATCATAAAAAATCCCCTTTAAATTTCTTTCACTTTCATACCCTTTTGAACTATTTTCAATATCTCTAAAAATATTAGTGATATTAATATTTAAATCATCCTTATTATTCTTAGCATTTTTAACAACATTAACAAATAATTGACTTGGTTTAATAAAGAAACCCTTTTCCTTAATTGTTTCAATAATAACATCTTCAGGTACTTCATTATCATTTAAATTAGCATAATTAAAGTCAGAAGACTCATTCTTGTTAAGACATTTAGTTATATCCTCACTAATATATCGAAAAAATAAGATACATAAAATATAAGATTTAAAGTCTCATCCATCAACTTTACCTCTTAATTTTTCAGCAATTTTTCATATTGATTTAAACAATTCTTCTTTTTGATTCATGACAAATATATTATAATAATTTATTATTAATATTCTATTAATAAAAGTTTAAATTAAAAAAATAAAAATATTGTTTATGCATCATTAATTTGTTTTTAAAACTCTATAAAATTTAATGATTTATAAAATCAAAAATTTATAGTTTAAAAAGATCTAAAAATATCTTTTATTTCACATAATAGTGATTACAAGAAAAAAAATGAAAAAATTATTATTTGAGCATTATATGATGATGCTAATTCATCATATAAAAAAGCAATTGAAAAATATTTTGATGAGCTAAATCTTGAAGTCCATTCTATTGGTATTAATAATGTTAAATTTAAAAAAAGTGATAAATATTTTTATCATAAAATTGATTTATCTTTAAATAATTTTGATTTATTTAAAGAATTAAAAAAAATACATAAACCACATATAATATTAGCTTCCCCTCCATGTGAAAGTTGAAGTGGCGCAGATTGCAATGGGAAAATGTTTCGATCTATTGATACTGAAGGGAATTGAGTTGTAAAAAATAGAAAATTTTATGACAAATATAATAAAACTTGTAATCCTGTTAAAAAAAGATATTTTATTCAAAAGGAAAGAAGTAGATTATTAGGAGAGTCTACTATTGGAGCAACAATTGAAATTATAGAACATTTTGAACCAAGAATTTGAATTATTGAAAATCCTCAATCTTCAAAAATTTGAGATTTTCAAAAATATCATTGAAATTTTAAAGGTAAAGAAAATCTAACATACTATTCAAGTTATGACAAATCTTTTTCTACTAAACCAACAATATTTAAAAGTAATGAAAAATTTAATCTTAGAAAAATAAAAAATAAAAAGTCTAATAAAAATCATATGGCATATGGAACTTATAAAACAAGAAGTTCTATTCCTTATTTATTGATAAAGGAAATAATTGAAGAATGTTTAAATATTTTAAATCTAAATATTGGGAGAAAAAAATGATAATTTCAAATTATAGATTCTCAAAAATAGGTACAAATCCAATGAAATATTTGAATAACTTTAAATATTATTTAAATAATATTCCGATTGGAGAAGAAATAAAAATTAATGGATTGAATATCTTACATCAAGATATTGTTCAAATAAGTTTTAATTCAAATACAACACACAGACAAAATTTGGATGCTTGATTATGAATGGGATTCATAGTACAAAAAGATGAAAACACATACATTAAAATAATCAAATCTATGAATGAAGAAGAATTATTAGAACATTCAAAATACAATTTATTAGTTAACAATAAGAATAAAAAAATAAATGATCATAGAAAAACCATTATTATCAAATTATTAACAGCATCAAATAAAAAAAGTGTCCATAATGATTATTCTTTTGAAGAAATTTATAAGGAATTTGGAAAATATGAAGAAATATTACTAGAGGATGAGAAATTTATAAAAATTTTAAAAATTTTGTGAGGTAAAAATGAGTAACATGTTTAATAAATTAACTAAAAATTTTGATTTTTTTGAATCAGATTTTTTTACTTCAGAATACAAAAATGACATAATTAATAACATTAAATATGTTGAAAAATTTAATGATTATGATAATAGTGTTGATTATTATGGTAGTTGTATCAAAAAAATATCTGATATATTAGAATTAATTATTTATGATTTTTTAAAAAATAAATTAGAAAAAAATGTTGATGGCAAAAATTTTTTTGATTTAATTAATATTCTAGAAGAAAGTAGTAATCTTAAAGATAGTAAATATCTTTTTGCGATGATGCATGAAATTAGACATGCAAGAAATCATGAAACTCATAAACTTAAATCCTCTTTCAAAGTAAAGCATAATAAAATTGATGTACTTCAAAAATTAAAAAGATTTTTTGATATCTATACTACACTTTATAAAGATGAATTACTTAGATACAAAAAACAACATAATAATGATGAAATTGAATTTGATTTAAAGGTTTACCCAATAGTTGAGGATAATATTGAACCCATATCAGAAATTGAAAGAAATAAACAATTAAAAAATACTAGTTGTTATGAGACAATAAAAATTAATAAAGATGCAATATCAAATTGATTATGCATTCAACATGCTAAATTAATTGTACCAATTTACCAAAGAAAATATTCATGAGAAAAAGGAAATGTTTTGACACTTTTAGATGATATCAAAAAACGTATTAATGATAATAATGATCATTATTTTGGTGTTATTGCACAAAAAAAGAAATGTGCTGATAATAATAATGAACCTAATATTATTAAAATTATTGATGGCCAACAAAGATTAACAACATCATTATTATTAATTGTTGCTGTAGTTCATATTTTAATTAATGATTATAAATTAAAAGAAAATGAGATAGATTGATATCAAGACATGTTAAAAAATTTATATGATAAAAACAAAAATTTAGGTAATTATATTTATAATCCTGGTGGTACTGAAGAAGAAAATCGAATTTTTAAAAAAATATTGAATCTAAATTTTGATTTTGATGAAATAAAGAATAGTAAAAGTAAATATGCAAATAACTATATTGTCATTTATGATTATCTAAAAGATAAAGAGAAATTTAAAAATAGTAATGATATCATGAATTTTATTTGGGTTTTTTTAAATAAATTTTATGTTGGAACTATTAGTTTTGATGAAAAAGAATATTCAAATAAAAAAGAAATGGAAGTGTTTGAAAATTTAAACTCTAAAGGACTAGAATTAAGCTTTATTGATTTAATAAAAAATCACATTTTTAATTATTGTGATGATAATACATTAAATGATTATGATAAAGAAATACCACAAGAATACAATTTAGCAATCGCTAAATTTGAAAAAGATAAAGATATAGAAAGTTTTTACTCAACATTAAGTGAATTACAGCTTGGAAAAGAATTAAAAGAAGACAATAAATTAAAATTTATTAGTGCTCGTAAATCACTAGATGAATTCCTAAAAGATTTTAATAATATTGATAATCTTGAAAAATATAAGGAAATTATTAAATATATAAATAAATATATTGAAGTTTATTTAGAAATCATATCTAAAAATAAAGAAAAAAACTTTTTAAAGTATTTAAAATGTGAAAATATTATTGAAATAATTAATGAAAAAAAGAAGAAACGGAATTTTGCATATTATGCTTTCATAATTTATAAAATATTGAATGAAAATGGTTTATTTATATCTACTAAAAAAAATCAACCGTTAAATAAAAATCAAATTAAAAAAATACAAGAAGTGTTTCTTGAAATAGCAAAGTTTTTAATTAAAACAAAAGTAATTACAAAACAAGGTGATTCTAACATTAAAAGAGAGTTAATGGAAATTGCAAATAAATCATTAAAATTCTATAATAATGAATTTAATAAAAAAGATAGTGAAAATATAGATAAAGTCTTAAATAATGTTTGTGATTTTATACTAGAGGAATTAAATCGAATAAATAATATATATACTTTTAATGATTTCAAAGTGTGTTTAGAAAATAATAATAATCATAATCAAATAATTGATCTTTTGCTTTTAACTGAGAAAATAATGTCAAATTCTTTATATGATGGCGAATCTATAAAGCGTGAAAATATATCAATTGAACATATTATGCCTGAAAAAAATGAACAATGAATAAACGAATTACAAAGTAATGAAGAAAAAAATGAATTTAAGGAGAAATTTGATTCTTATTTAAACAAATTAGGAAATTACTTAGTTTTAACACGTCAATCAAATTCTAAAAGTTCTAATAATACTTTTAATGAGAAGAAGAAGAAAGTATATAAGGATTTAATCTCTCCTCTTTATAAAAATGATGATTTTTCGATTGATATTTCTCGAAAAGAAAAATGAACATTTGAAGATATAGAGAAAAGAACAAAATCTTTAATTGAATATATTACAAAAAACGTAATAACTAAATAAAACTTAATTAAAAATTTATTCAATAATTATTATCACAAATAATCTACATATTTATTTTTCTAGTATTTTCAATTTATTTAATATTTAAATTAATCTTTAAGAATAAATTATTGGTTCTAGAAACAAAATAATCACCTATAAATATTAGGCGACACATTTAAAACAATACTAATTATTAACTTATTTAAAAATTTTAAATAATTTAAGTATATATTTTCAAAACCTTATATTAAAAAATCAATATAGTTTTACAAAGTAAATGACATATAGAATTTCTTCTTTTAAAAACAAAATGGAAAATAATCACTATTATCTGAAGTTTTCATAACCAAAATAATTTTATCAAATTTTTTCCTTTTAAAAAATAATAAAAAATGGCTAATAACTCTTAATTGCTTAATATTAGAACTCATATTTTATTATTTTTTAATACATGATCTCTAATCTATTTTTATATATTTAATCATCTGTTATTTTATTTTACTTTTTGTTAGAGTTACATTTAATGTTAATTATCTTATTTGAAGTTTAAATTAAATTTCTTTAAAACATTTAATGATTATTGACATTATATATATATATATATATAATGCTAATGTTATTTTAGAAAGGAGAAAATATGTCTCAAATTGCAAAAAGTTTAAAAGTAAATGGCATTATTGCTTCTATATTTCCAATAAGTTTTTTTACACTTTTTATTTACCCTTTTGTTATTGGAATCATGCTTTGTGTAAATAGTCATGAATTTGAAAATAGTGGATTAGCAATTGCTGCAGGTGTCTTAATGTTTTTTGTATTACCTATATTTCTTTTTATCCCATTAATTTTAAGTTGTTGCTTACGACCAAAATAAGCACATATAGGTAAAACAAAAATATTATTAATAAGAATAAACAATTTAAACTATTAAAAGTTCATTTATTTTTTAATATAAGTTATCAATTAATCTATAAATTTTGAAAAAGGTCATTTTGACCTTTTTTTATAAAACAAATAAATTATTTTAATAACCTTATAATAACTAACTAATAAAAATCTAATTTTGATTAATCATAAAAACAAAGAATTTTTTTAAAAAATAAAAAGTCCCCATAAAATGGGGACTAATTATTAATGGTTGCGGGAGATGGATTTGAACCATCGACCTTCAGATTATGAGCCTGACGAGCTAACCAAACTGCTCTATCCCGCGATAACATGGCGGAGGATGAGGGATTCGAACCCCCGCGTGGATTGCTCCACCTTTCGGTTTTCAAGACCGATCCCTTCAACCGGGCTTGGGTAATCCTCCATAATGATACGTTATGCTTCAAAATAACTCATTAAATAAAAAAATAGAAACACAACGTAATTTAAGTATTTACAATGGTGCTTCTAACAGGACTCGAACCTGTAACCGACCGATTATGAGTCGGGGGCTCTAACCAATTGAGCTATAGAAGCAAATATGGTGGCTAGGCAGAGACTCGAACTCTGGACCTACCGGGTATGAACCGATCGCTCTAACCAACTGAGCTACCCAGCCAACAATGGTCGGGAAGACAGGATTCGAACCTGCGACCCCCTGGTCCCAAACCAGGTGCACTACCAAGCTGTGCTACTTCCCGTTAAAAAAGGGGTGTTAAAATGGCGCACCCTAGAGGAGTCGAACCCCTAACCTTCTGGTCCGTAGCCAGACGCTCTATCCAATTGAGCTAAGGATGCAAAATGGAGGTGCCAGTCAGATTCGAACTGACGATAGCAGAGTTGCAGTCTACGGCCTTACCACTTGGCGATGGCACCAAATCTCCATTAAAAATTATACTATCTTTATTTGTTAGCAACAAAAAATAGCAAATTAATTTGCTATTTTATTCTGCTTTTTTAGTGTTTTTAATGTTCTTGCAGAAACTTTTACTCTTTTTGTTCTACCAGGTCCATCTTTAATCATAACAGTTTGCAAATTTAAATTTCAAACTCGTTTGGAATGATTCATCGCATGTGATCTTGTATTTCCAGACAATGGACCTTTTTTTGTTAAATCATCTTTTCTTGCCATTTTTTTAAAACCTTTTATTTGTTATTTAATAACTCTAATTGTTCTAATCTTTTTATCAATAGATGGATTTTTTGCTAAACGATTAGCTGTTTCTTGTGTAATAGGTTCAGATTGTCTTACTACAAAAATTTTATCTCTTGGAGATCTTGCTAAATTTTCATCTAATGTTTCTAATGGAATTTGTGCTTCATAAACTTTTTGTGCTTGTGGATTAGCAATTGGAGCATTGTAATAAGTTGTGGTATTTGAATGATTATTTTGTTGTTGCACCTTTGAAAAATTTTGCATTTGTGCTTGATTATTATTTACATTCATTTGTAATGCTTCTAATGTTTTAGCATTTTGGTTATAACGAGCTTGTAGCATTTCTAGATTTTTAATTTCAGATTCTTGTTTTGCAATTTTTTGTTGTAAACGACGTTCTTTTCTAGATAAATGTTTGTTTCCTGCTGGAGCATAGGCATTGTTTGCTTGGTAATTTACATGATTGTTGTTTGGATAACCGTTATATCCTTGTTGAATGCTTTCATATGGTGGTTGAATATAAGTAGGTTTAATTGCTTGACGATTAACATTAATATTAGCATTCATTGGGTCTTCATATCGATTCATATTATCAACACGTGGTACTGAATTAATACTTTGATAAGCATTAATGTATGAATTTTCTACCAAATTATTTAAAGCTGGTGCTCTTGAAACAAGTGCTGGAGTTGGTTGAATTCTTGGAGCACTACTTCTACCTTGTTTTTTAGCTAAAATATTAGCATAATCTGATGAATCAAAACCATGTAATAATAATTCTAGGTTATCAATTTCAAGTTGGATTCTACTAACAGCTGGGATCATAGATTCATCTAATAAGTGTTGACTAGATAATAGAGTGTCAATTCTAGATTTATATCGAGATAATTCTTGAGTTAATTGTAATGATAATTCATAGTGTTCAGCAATAATGTTGTATTCATAATCCAAATTTAATTCACAAGTTTCAATTTCTTCTTCAGTTGCATTATTATATTTGTTTCTAATTGCTTCTTGTGTTTTAGCAATTACATTTTGTGCATCCTTTAATCTATTTGCAATTTCATTAGTATTTTGTGAAATGATTTTAACCTCAGTAGCAATTTGATCAGATAATTGATTATAAGCATTAGTAGCATCTAGTTTAGAATTCTTTAAATAATCTAAAGCTTGTTGCAAATAAGGTTTTACAATCACCTGATTAATTTGTAATGATAAATGAGCTACTTTTTCCTCTATTCTTGAATGAGGATTTGTTTTTTCAGCAATAAAATCATGACCAACTTGTACATTATTTGTAGGTATAGTACTATTCATTACTAATGGATCACGTTCTAATAACCTTGCATTTTTGTTGAATTTTTCATTTTTTAAATTAATTGACATAATTTCTCCTTTTAACACAATTACTTTTATTATATAGCAATTAAATAATATTTTCTATATTAAGTTTTTTTAAATTAAAAATTTAATTTAATTAATTACTTTGTTTCTTACTGGTTTCACATCAATGTATCTATCATCATCTTCATCAATATAACCTTCATGTAATAAATGGTCAATCATTGTTGGAAGTTTTGAGAAAGCTCTTTCTTTTAAATCATTTGGTAAGATCTCAAATGCAGTTTCAAGAATCTTTGCTTCAATTCGGTATTTTTCTAAAGCTTCACGATATTCATTGTTAACACGATGATATCTTTCCTTAACAATTGTCATTTCATTTTCAATGTTTTTTAATTCATTTTCAATATTGCTTTCATCGTTACTGTCAATATTAACAAATTGTTTTTTACTAACCATTGGTGGAGTTGATGGTTTGTTATTTATGAAATCATTTGAAGGAGATGAATAATTAATTGGCTTGCTAGTTTCTAATAATTCATCTTCTAATTCTCATATTTGTTTTTTATTATAAACAACATTGTTAGAAGGTTTACTACTTATATGAGATTGCACATCATTATGTTTGTGCTGAGATTTATAATGTTTAACATCCTTTTCTTTATTATTGATTCAACGTAAAATATCATCCATTTCAGCTTTCAAAGGACTAACAGGTTTATTTTTATTCAAAATAACTATATCATTATCAATAATATCTAACTTACTATTAACAATTGCCATTTCCTTTTCAATTGCTTTTAATTCATCATTAACATTTTCGTTTTTGCTCAACTTACGTTTATATTCTCTTACATCAATCATCCGCTTTTCAATTCAATGGTTCAATATTGATAATTCTTTAAGCATTGGATCTTTTGGTAAGAATTGACGAGCACTATTGGTTTGTTCATTTACCACACTTAATTCAGCATAAACTAAAGTTAACAATTTTTCAACATTGTTTAAATCAGATAATAAATACTTACCACTATCTCTATCTTTTTGTTTTTTAATAATTGCTTGTTTTTCATTAACTCATGATAGTAATTGTTCCAATTCCTTCTTTAAAGGACTAATTGGCATATATTTTCTAGTTTCAATGATTTGGTTATCAACATAAATCTTTTCATCATTAATAATTGATAATTGCTTTTCAATCCTTTTGTACAATTCAGGATCATAACCGTATTTTAATCTTAAATTATAAGCACGTAAGTCATTTTCTCGTTCTCTAACTCACTTCATCAATTGGTCCATTTCTTTTTTAACTGGTGAAGTGTCTTTTTTAGTTTGACTATTAATATCAATTGCATCTTGCATTGGTGTTGGAGTGGTTAAAGTAGTATTAGCATTTGGTCCTTGGTTAGCACCTGTTTGAGAAGGTTGTGTCCCAGCAATTGTACTAGTTTGACTCTCTTCAACAATAGTTGTTTCTTTACCTATTAAAGTATCAACAAAGTTGTTAAATGAAATGTCATCTTCAATTTCTTTAGGAATAGATTTATATGAACTCATATCAAGAGAAATAGAATTTAATAATGAAATATCAATTCTAATGTTGTTTACAATTAACTCTTCCAATTTCCTAGTTGTTGCTAAAACATCTCATCTTTTACAATACATTTTTCAATCTTGATCAGTTAGATTGTACTTAATGATAAAATTAATTTTATTTCAAAGGTTGGCTAAAGCAACAAAATCACATGTACTTTCATTATTAAACATTGAATCATATGCAATAGAAGGGTCAATTAAATTATGAAAACGATCTAAAATGATATTGCTAGCTATTAATAAATTTTTATATCATGATGCATCGTATAAATTTGTATTAATCGGAAAAAGTTTACCAACCTTATCCTTTAACGAAACATGGGCAATATAAATATTGCTAATAAGCATATTCATTTCCTTGTAATATTCATCAAGGATTGATAATAATGATGCCTCAAAAATGGGGTTTTGGATTAAAAGACTTTTCTCAATTTTAAACATTTTTATGAATCTCCACTTCTATAATATAGAATTAACAACATTTAAATTATACCATAGTAATTTACTTATTAATAGGATAGATTCTCTTATTGTTTTTATACCCATCTTTTTGGACACCCCTATATAATGTATCTGTGGGGTAGACGAAAAAATCCCCCAAAAGGACCTTAGGGGATTTTAGTCCACTTCAAAAACACTACTTTTGAGAGGACATTATGTATTTTAAACA
>CAJGBT010000007.1 GCA_904501665.1 uncultured Bacilli bacterium
ATCCCATATCTCACTCAAACTCATATAGTTGTTTAAGTGGAGTGTCAAGCTGTATTTTTTTAATTATCAGTGCGACCTGTGATGGTCTATGTCATTGTCCCATATCTTCCCCATTTCTGGGCAATTTATCTCAAACACTCTAGATTACAGAAAAAAACCCTGGAAAAACCAGGGTAATTAATAATGGGGCGACCTACGGGACTCGAACCCGCGCATACCTGAGTCACAGTCAGGCGTGTTAACCAGCTTCACCAAAGCCGCCATAATATAAAGATATTAAATTATACTTTGAATTATATGAAATTATTTCTTATATTTTTCAGGATGCTCTTTTTTCATCATTTTTATAAAATTATTTTTATCTTCTTTACCATATTTTTTCATTAGTTCAACACATTCAAGATATTCTTTATGTGCTCATTTTTCATCTTTAAAACCACAAACTTCCACTTTTTTCTTTTGCAAGTTTTTGTAGTTTTCAAAAAAATCTTGAATTTCTAAAAGCAAATGTTGAGGAACATCATCTAGTTTTTGGTATGAATCATATCGAGGATCACAAGCAATAACACCAATTAATTTAGTATCAGTTTCTCCACCATCAATCATTTCCATTGCTCCAAGAATTCTAGCTTCAACTAAAACACCTGGTAAAATCGGCTGGTCTGCTATGATTAGTGCATCTAATTCATCACCATCTCAATCCAATGCCTCTTTAATAAAACCATAATTTTGTGGATAAGAATTAGAACCATATAAAATTCTATCAACTTCAATTTGTTTTGTTTCTCGATTATACTCATATTTAATTTTTGAATTTTTTGGAATTTCAATTGTTACTTTTAATTTAAAAGACATACAACCTCTCTCTATTTTCTATATAATTTTATAGTAAAAAATTTTTTTTATCTATTTTATAATAGATATATTGTAAAACTATTTTTTGTTTTGGTAAAATTTAGATATTATTATATAGTTATTATAATTAGGATTGGATTTAACTATGGCAAGAAAAACAAAACAATACCAAGAATTAGATTATAAGGCTTTTTTATGAGATACTATGCCTTTTTATCATATTAATTTTACAGGTAGAGTAATTGATAAATATGGAAAAGATTACTTTCAAAAAAGATACGATTTAATAACAGGTAAATTTTATGATTATATACAACGTGAAAAATTAGATAATATTGATAAGGTATTAGATTTATCTTCATTAAGAAAAGAAGCACAAGGAGAAACATTTAATAATGAAGGTGTTGAAGCTATACCAATTATGAATGTTCCAGAACAATATAATGAAATTTGAAAAAATACAATTCCATTAAAATATTTCAATGATTTTAAAAATAGAAAATACTTCTTAGATGGTTATTTAAGAACATTAACTCCTGAACAACAAGCAATAGCTATTAAAACAATGTGCTTGAATAACGAATCAAAAAATTATTTAGCATTTTTAGACATTAGCGAAGAACAAATGACTAGTGAACAACAAGTTTTATTTAAAAAGATTTTAAATTATGTTGAAAACCAAATTATTACTGAATCAAATCAAAAAGATTTACTAGCTAAAAAATTAAATGATTCTTCTATTGAATCTGAAAAATTATTAAAGCAAAAGAATGATGAAATTAACAAACGGGTTAGTGATTTCTTATATCAACACGATAAGGAAAAAAATGATGTTGACTATATTAAGATGATTGAAAAAGAACGAGAAAACGACATTTCCTTCTTTAATTCTAATGAGTCAGATATAGAGTTTAAATATCAAGCTGATAAAATTGATGCTACTAGTATCAGAGATCAATTTAAAATGCGAAATTCTAATGCTAAACAAAATGCAATTGAAGCAGCTCAGGCATATGAACAGTTATTACAAAAAAGTGGATTATTAAAATCTACTCAAACTCCATATAGTACAACATTAAATTCAGAAATCAAAAGAAATATTAATAATGCTTCTAAAGTGAATCGAGATTTGTTTAGTAACGTTCAAGAAAAATTTGGTAGTATCAACAATATTAATAGACAAAAGGTTAACATCCTTAATGTTGATTACAAAGATTATGTAAAAATCCCAAATTCATTTAATATTGCTGATTTAATTTACAACCGTGAATTACAAAACAACCATAATCAAGAATTAGTTAATCAAATAGTTAACAATTCTATATATATTAATAATGAATATATTAAGTCACAATCTGGAACCATTGCTAATATACCAACAAATAAGAGCAACTTGGGTATTAAACTATCAATGAATAACAATGTTAATAACTACCAAATTAGAAATAATAATTTAAAAGATCCATTCTCTAGTTATAGAGCTCAAGATAATGATGATGAACAAACTAATATGAACTCATATACATCTAATAGTTCACCTTTCAGTTTGCCAAAAGTTGTAAGGACATCACATTAAATCAAAATCAATACTGCTACAAATACTAGAACTAATGTTAATAATAGTACAAACTACTTCCAAAATTATAAGCAAGTACCAAATTTAGGTTCACAAAAACCAATACAACCAAAACCTGTATTAAAACCAATGCAATATACAACAATTCCATCATCTACTAATAAAAATGCATCAAGTATTTACACTAACAATAAGAAGGTAGCTGAACCACAACAAAAAACTGCTTCAACTATCAAGAAATCTAATGCGAAAACAAATACAAAAACAAAATTAATAGAAAAACAAGATGTAGTTAAAACAGAAACTTTAACTAAAGATCAAATTAGAGCTAGAGAATCATTAAAAAAACAAGCAATGGTTTTAAAAGCTATTCTGCTTACTAAATAATTTTTATGCCTCGAAAACATTTAATAGCATCTGGGATTAATAAAAAACAACAAGCACAAGCAAAAATGTGAATGAAGTGTGCTAAGGAAATTAAGGCAGCTACTAAATTTGGTGGTCCAAATCCTGAAGCTAATCCAAGATTAAAAGCTGCAATAATTAGAGCGATGCAAAATAATTTATCACGTGATTCTATTGAAAAAAATATCAATGGTGCTAATAAGGATGCTAGCTTGTTAAAAGAATTGTATTATGAAGGTTATGGTCCAAATGGTATTGCTATTTTAATTAAAGCACTAACTGATAATGAACAAAGAACTATATCAGCAATTCGGGGTTATTTTTCTAAATTAAATGGTCAATTAGCAAAACCAAATAGTGTGAAGATGATCTTTTCTGAATTAGGCGAATTTATTATTGATAAATCAAAATATAATGAAGAGACAATATTAAACGCAATCATAAATTATGAAATTGAAAACCTTATTGAAGAAGAAGATTCATTTGTAGTTTATTGCAAGCCAAGCCTTTTTTATAAACTAAAAGAATCATTTGAGTTAAAAAATATTATTCCTTTTAGTCTAGAAATAAAATATATCCCTAGTGATTACATTACATTAGATGAAGAACATAAAGATCGCTATGAACGTTTTATAAATGCTTGTGAAAATGATGAAGATATTCAATGAGTTGTTACAAATTGTGAGAATTATTAAAAACTATTTAGGAACAATTGAAACAACATTTTCTTCGGTTTGATAAATAGCTCCATCTTTAATTTCAATCATTTTATTTCCGATCTTAAAAAGATCCTTATTATGGGTAACCATAACAATTGTAGTATTAAGTAATTTATTTAATTTTCTTAAAATATTTACAATATCATTAGATGTTTTTGAATCTGTTGCACCTGTTGGTTCATCAGCAAATAAAACTTTAGGATTGGTGATAATTGAACGTGCAATTGCTACTCTTTGTTGTTGTCCACCTGATAAGAATTTTATTTTTGTATGAATAAAATCAGCTAAACCTAAAAATTTCAATAGTTCAATTGCCTTAGCTTTTTCACTATTTTTAACTAATAATAAAACATTATCAAGTGATGATAAATCTGGTAACAAACAATTATCTTGAAAAATAAAACCAACATTTTTACTTCTAAAGTTTTTTAATTTATGATTGTTCAATGATTTTAAATGAGTTCCTAAAACTGTTACATCTCCTTCATATTTTTTATCTAATCCTGACATGATACCAAGTAAAGTTGATTTACCAGAACCTGATTCTCCATATAAAATTACAAAATCGCCCTCATTAATTGTTAAATTAACATTATTAATCATTTTCTGTTTAATATCTTTAAAAGCGATTTCCTTACTTACATTTTTTAATTCAATGCTAGGAATGTTGCTTGAAGGTTTTGCAGGGATAGAAATAAATTCATTACTACTATCAAAATTAGGTAGGTCATTTGTATCTCTTAAATTTATTAACATGTTGATATTATTTGTTCTTAATGCCTCTAGCTTAACCTTAACATCAATTTCATTTGTATTATTGTATAGTTTTTGATATAAATCTATTTCATAAGATTCTTTATTATCAATCATTCCATCTTTTATTCTAATTATTTTAGTAGCTAATGATATAAAACGTTCGTCATGGGTTACTACTAGAATTGTTTTATTTTCTTCTTTTAATTGTTTAAAAAGTTCAAATATTTCTAATGTAGTAGTATTATCTAGTGCTCCAGTTGGTTCATCACAAAAAATAATTTCCGGATCTTTTACTAATGCTCTAGCAATAGCTACTCTTTGTTGTTGTCCACCTGATAATTCATGAGGAAATTTATTTACTAAATGATCAATTTTCAACTTTGCTAATAAAGCCATTACTTTTTCTTTATCAATTTCTTTATTGACTAAACCTAAACAAACATTATCATAAACATTAACTATAGGAATTAAGCCATAATTTTGAAAAATATAACCAAAATTATTAGCTCTAATTTTATCTGCTTCATCATTATCCTCAAATGTTGTTTTTTCAACACCATTAATCAAAATTGAACCAGAAGTAGGTTTTTCTAAACCAGCAAGAATATTTAATAAAGTTGTTTTTCCAGAACCTGATTGACCTAGAATAACAATAAAATCATTTTGATAAACTTTTAATGATATTTGCTTTAAAACATTAATATCATTATTATTAACTTTAAAATTTTTTACAATATTCTTACAAGCTAAAATTGGGATATTGTCATTCATATTTTCTTTTTGATTATACTAATATAAATAAAAATTTAATAAAATAATACATATGATTAATTATAGATATCAATTATCTCAACCAAGAAAATTAGTTAAAAAAATATATGATGAAGATGCAAAAGGAAAAGTCATAGTCAAACCAACTTATTTTTCAATATGTGCAGCTGACCAAAGATATTTTCAAGGTAAAAGGAAAGCAGATATTTTAGATAAAAAATTACCATTATCATTAATCCATGAAGCTGTTGGTGAAGTGATTGTTGATACAACTAATACTTTTAAACCACATGATAAAGTTGTATTGTTGCCTAATATTATTAATGAAGCAATGTATGAAAACTATAATCCTAAGAATTTATTTATGTCTTCTAGTACTGATGGATTTATGCAAGAAAAAATAATTATTAGTCCTGAACAACTAATTAAATTTAAAAACACAAATGAACAAGTCATGGTTTTTAGTGAATTGTTATCAGTGGCAATTCATGCAATTACCACTATTGATAATAATTTAAAAAAAGTAAAAACAGTAGGTATTTGAGGTGATGGGAATTTAGGTTATTTGCTTCATCTATATCTAAAATACAAATATAAAAACTTAAATGTAATAATTTTTGGCACTAATCAAGAAAAATTATCAATGTTTGGTTGTGCTGACAAGAGAATTAATATTTTTAAAAACAAAATTTTAAATGTTGATATTGCTTTTGAAGCAGTTGGTGGTGAAAATTCACAAAATGCTATTAATCAAATTATTGATTATATTAATCCAACAGGTATCATTTGTTTATTAGGTGTATCTGAAAATCTACAACCTATTAACACTAGATTAGTTTTAGAAAAAGGAATCACATTAATTGGTAGAAGTCGTAGTACAAAAAAAGATTTTTTGGAAGCAATTAAATTCTTAGAAAAACAAGAAAACAAAGCAGAAATTTGTAAAGTCATTGCAAAAGTATTTACAATTAGAAATATTCAAGATATAGTTAATGCTTTTGATTTTGATTATACTAATTATTGAAAAACATTAATTAAGTGAGAAATGTAAACATTATTTTTTATAAAGGTTAGCTAAACATATAGCAACAATTAAATCTTTTTCATTAGTTGAGCGCGAGTTTAAAACAACAGGTATCTTTGCACCTAAAACTATTCCCGCAAAAGACCATCCACCTAGATAAACCAACCCCTTAGTTAAAATATTTGCTGACTCAATATCTGGACAAATTAAAATATTTGCTTTTCCTGCAACTGGATCACTATTTTTTTTAATTTTTTTACTATTTGAATTTATAGCTAAATCAATTTGCAATGGGCCTGAAACATAACAATTTTTTATTTTCTTTTTTTGAAAGATTTTTTGTAATTGAAAAGCTATTTCAGTATTTGGCATCTTATCATACACCTTTTCTTTTGCAGTTAAGTTAGCAATATATTTATTTTTAATACCTATGTTATTTGCTAAATTAACAACATTATTAATAATTTCTACTTTTTGTTCTAATGTTGGTTTAATAATGATTGCTGCATCAGAAATTAGATAAAAATTCTTATAATCAGGATGATATGATAAGCAACAATGTGATAATAAGCTATTAGTTTTTAAATGATATTCCTTATTTAAAAGAGCTTTCAAAAAAACACTAGTATCAATAACACCTTTCATTAAAAAAACATTTTTATATTTTTTAACTAATTGCATTGCTTTATCTGCTGCTTGTACATCATCTCTACAATCTAATAACCGTCAATCACTTGTTATTTTAATTTTTGTTCTCTTTAAGCATGTTTGGATTTTTTTAAGATCACCAATTAAAACTACATTTTTAATAATTTGCATTTTGATTGAAAAAGCAATTGCTTTCAAAAAACAATCATCATAGGTACAAACACCTATTAATGTTTTTTGTATTTTGTTTTTTTTAGCTAATTGAACAAAATAATCAATATTATATTTTTTTGTATTTACTTGTTTCATTTATTAAAATTATAATATAAATAATATTTAATATATACATTGTCTTAGGTTATGAATATTGCAGTAATTTTATCTAGTGGAACAGGTTCAAGAATTAAATCATCTAAAATACCAAAACAATTTATTGACATAAACAATAAGCCAATTATAGGACATACTATTGATCGTTTTATAACAAACAAGCAAATTGACAAAGTCATTATCGCTTGTCATCCTGAGTGAATTATTTTTTTAAATAACTACTTAAAAAATAACCTTACTAACATTAATGATATTTATGTAGTTAAAGGTGGGGCAACTAGAAACGATTCCATTGCTAATGCAATTTCATTTTTAAAAAATGAAATTAAATGTAAAGACTCTGATAACATCTTGATTCATGATGCTGTTAGAATTTTTGTAACAGATCGCATCATTTTAGAAAATATTGAAAAGATGAAAGATTATGATGCAGTTGATACAATCGTCCCTTCAATTGATACAATAGTGCAAATAGATGATAAACAAGCAATTTTAAAGAATGTACCTGATCGTAAGTATTTATGCAATGGTCAAACACCACAAACTTTTAAATTTAAACTTTTAGCTGATTTATATTTAAAACAAAAAGCCGAAGATACCTCTGATAGTTTTAAACTTTTATTGAATTTTTATCCTAATGCTAAGATTGGCATTGTATGAGGTGATTATGAAAATTTTAAAATTACTTCTGATTGAGATTTAGACTATGCAAAAAAAATTTTAAAGTAGTTATTATATAATATTATTGTTAGAAAGAATTATTATGTTATTTTATCCAGATTGAAGCAATATTTTTGATTATATCTACTATGATGAACCATCAAGTACATTGTTTATTAAATATATTACTAGAGAAATTAAAGAATATTATAAGGTAGATAGAAGCTTTTTTTATTTAGAATTATTACCACTATTAAAAGCTGATAAGGAATTCAGGTCTATTTTATATTGAGGTATTAGACAAGAATTAGCAATTAAATTAGATGAAAACATTCCTGACTTTGAATTAGCAGACTTAAAAGTATATAGTCGCTTTAAAAGAAATTTATAATTATGAAAAAAGGGATTTTCATAACCTTTGAGGGGTTAGATTGCTCTGGTAAAACAACTATTATTAAAAAGTTAAATGATTATTTTGAAAAGAATAATATTGCATTTTTAAGTACAAGAGAACCTGGTGGTTATAATAATATTTTTGCTGAAAAAATTAGGAATATTTTACTAGATAATAGCATTGAATTAGATAACAAAACAGAAGCATTACTTTTTGCTACTATCAGAAGTCATCATGTACATAATGTTATTATTCCTAACATAGAAAATGGTAAGATTGTTATTTGTGATCGCTATGTTGATTCATCATTAGTTTATCAAGGGATAGCTAAAGATGTTGGATTTAAAGAAGTTTTAAGATTAAATGAATTTGCTGTTAATGATTGTTGACCAGATATTACCATATATTTAAGAATTGATATTGATACATATAATCAAAGAATATCTCAAAGACAATATTTAGATCGTTTAGATAAATATTCCATCCAATTAAAATCCAAAATCATAGAAGGATATGATGATTTAGTTAAAAAATACAAGAAACGCTTTATAGTCATTGATGCTTCTTTGTCAATTGATATTGTTTTTAATAAAATTTTAGATGTTCTTAAAAAAAGAGGAATTATCTAGAATGGTATTCAATGATTTCTTATTAGGGTGAAAAAGAAATAAGTGCTTTCCACATAGCTTAATCATCAAAAATAATTTTTGTTGTAATTTTAAAACATTAATTAATAAATATTTAAAAACATTAGTTTGTAAGGATTTTTTATTTTGTGATCAATGTAATGATTGTCAAAGAATTGAAAGAGGATATTATCCTGATTTAATTTATTTTGAAAATACCCAAGAAAAACCTATCAAAAAAGAGGATATTATTAATATTGAAAAGAGATTTAGTTATGATGCACTAGGTGATAATTTTATTAAGTTATATGTAATCAAAAATATTGAAAATGCAAGTAAACAAGTAATGAATTCATTATTAAAATTTATTGAAGAACCACCACCTAATACTTACGCTCTTTTTTTCTGTAGCAATGAAGCTAATTTGTTATCTACTATTAAAAGTCGATCGCAAATAATACATATTAATGATTTTGAAAAGATAAATCACAAAAATAAAGAAATTGATGAAATCTTATCATTAATTTTTTTGGATATAGATGAATATGAAAATTTTAGATTAACTTATGATTTTGATAATTTATTTAGTTTAGCTAAAAAAGCAATAAAAATTAATGATGTTCAAGATGAAATTAATATTTTTAATCAACTAAAATTATTAGATAAAAATGAATTAAATGTTTTACTAAGAATATTATTGGTTTTTTGTAAATCAGAACAAAAACCAAAAATAATTGACTTACAATCACATCTTAAATTAAATATTAATAAAAATACTTTTATAATGAAATTATTAGAAGAGATAAATTAAAATGAGAACAATTGCAGCTATTGCTACACCTTTAATTAATTCAGCAATTCATATAATTCGGATTTCTGGACCTGATACTTTTAAAATAGTTCAAAAAATTTGTAAACATAAAATTAATATAAAACCAAATTCTATCCAACATAATTTTATTGTTGATAAAAATTTAAAAATTGTTGATGAAGTATTATTAAATATTTTTGTAGGTCCTAAATCTTTTACAGGAGAAAATATCATTGAAATTAATTGCCATGGTGGGAATGTTGTTACAAAAAAAATTTTTAATTTATTATTAATTAATGGATGTGAAGCAGCTAAAAATGGTGAGTTCTCACAACAAGCATACTTAAATAATAAAATTTCATATATGCAAATAGAAGCCATGAATAATTTAATTAATGCTAGCACAGAAAAAGCAGCTGACATTTCAATGCAAGGATTAGTTGATTCTAACAATAGTGATATCAAAAAGATTAGAGATAAAATTTTTGATATTATGGGATCAATTGAAGTAAATATTGATTACCCAGAATATGATGATGTACCTAACTATACTAATCAAGAAATTATAATAATGCTTAAAAAACTTAATCAACAAATAAGATTAATTATTAATAATTCAAAAATGATTGCTCCTATTTTTCATGGATTAAATATTTCCATTATTGGTTTACCTAACACAGGTAAATCATCATTGTTAAATTTTTTATTAAATGATGAGAAAGCAATTGTTTCTAATATAAAGGGAACCACAAGAGATATAGTAGAAGGAAAATTTGATTTTTATGGTTTACCAATTAATTTATTAGATACTGCCGGAATTAGAAAATCAACTAACCAAATTGAAAAAATGGGGATTAAAAAAACATTAGATGTAATTAATAAATCTGATTTAATTATTTATTTAGTAGAGAATCAAAAACAAAACCAAACAATTGTTGATTTACTAACAAATAAAAATTTTATCAAAGTAAATACTAAGGCAGATAAATATGATTATCCTAAAAACGAAATAAACATAAGTGTTAAAAACCATGATATAAATAGTTTGGTTAAAAGACTAAAAAAAGAAGTAGGCAAAATTATTAATTTCTCAACTAATGATTTGATTTTACAATCAGATAGACAAATTACTTTGATGGAAAAAATTGAAGCCAATATTTTAGATGCCATTAATAGTTTACAAGCAAATGCAACTACTGATTTAATCCAATCCAATTTAGAAGAATCAATAAAGCTATTTAATAATATTTTAGGTTACAATTTTGATTATGATAAACTTGATGAATTATTTTGTAAATTTTGTTTAGGAAAATAAAATGAAAATAAAATATTTTGACACCCACTCACATTACAATATTAGACCTCTAAATGACTCATTAGAAAAACATTTTCAAACATTAAATGATGAAAATATTTTTGTTAATGTTGTTGGAACAAATATTGAAGACTCAAAGATAGCAATTGATATTGCTAAAAAATACAATAATGCCATTGCTAGCATTGGTATCCATCCTAGTGAAGTAAAAAGTATAAATGATTTAAAAACACTTGAAGAACTTTATTTGAATAATAAAGAATACATTAAAGCTATTGGTGAATGTGGATTGGATTATCATTATGAAAATATTAATAAGGAAAAGCAAAAGTTCTTTTTTATTGAACAAATTAAATTAGCAATCAAACATAATTTGACTCTTGTACTTCATATTAGAGATGCACATCAAGATGCTATTAAAATACTTAATGATTTTGAATTTGCAAAAATAAAAGTAATCATTCATTGTTATACTGATAAATTAGAATTTGCAAAAGAGTATGTAAAAAAAGGATTTTTTATTTCCATTCCTGGAGTTGTTACATTTAAAAATGCTTTTATTGTTCAAGAGGTCACTAAATGAGCCCCTTTAAATTTATTATTAACTGAAACAGATGCTCCATTTCTTGCACCAGTACCAAATAGGGGTAAAACCAATGATTCAACTAATTTACATTTTATTAATGAATTTATTGCTAATTTAAAAGAAGTTAATCCTGAACAACTAAATAAACAGTTAATTGAAAATGCATTTTTTGCATTTAATTTAAAATTATAGGGAATTAGTTTATAATATTTACTAATTATGTTTTTGAGAAAATCAGAAGAAGTTAAGAAAATAAATACATTAAACAAACCCCATAATGGTGATAAAAAAGGACATTTTGATGATCCTAATAATATTATTGAGATTAAAGGTGTTAAAAAGTCTTTTATCAATGGTGAGTTAATAACAGATGTATTAAAAGGAATTGATCTTTCAATTAAAAAAGGAGAATTTGTTGTTATTTTAGGTCCATCAGGTTCTGGAAAAACAACTTTAATGAATATCATTTCAGGTCTAGATAGAGCAACAGAAGGAGAAGTTAATGTTGTTGATTCTAACTTAATTAGTTTAACTGATGATGAATTAACTGTTTTTAGAAGAAAGAACATAGCATATGTTTTTCAACAATATGGGTTGTTACCTAATTTGAAAGTTTATGAAAATATTCAAATAGGTGCCTTTTTAGCTCATTCAAATGAAAAAGAGCGAAAGAAACTAGCTAAGAAAATTAGTAGAAGAAATACAATGGTTTTCTCTAACTATTCTATGTTTTGAAATAACTATTTTAATATCACTTTCAATAAACTTGACCCCTTATTAAACTATATTTTAATTGATTCAATTAACAGATTCTATTTTTTTAATATTAATAATTTACCCAATATTAACAACTTTAATTCCAATAATTTAATTAGTGTTGAACAAGCTATGGAAATGTTTAATATTAGTGATTTAAGAAATAAATTTCCTTCACAATTGTCTGGTGGTCAGCAACAAAGAGTATCAATTGCAAGGGCAATTTGTAAACAATCTAATATTTTATTTGCTGATGAACCAACTGGAGCTGTTGATGAAGAAATGAGCGATATTATTTTAGATTCTTTTAAATACATTAATAAAAAGTTTGGAACAACAATAGTTATAGTTACTCATAACCCACAAATTGCTAATCTAGCAACTAAAGTAATTTATTTTAGAAATGGTTATATTGACCATATTATAGATAATAATAAAAATTAAGTTTTTTTGGTATACTATATAATAGTATGAATAAATTATGAATTGACATTGAAGAGTATTTTAATTGCAAATACCATTTAGGTTACTTAATAATTGATAAACAAAAAAATGAAATTAGAGGGTATGAAAAAATCATAGGAGCAGATGAAAATATAGATGACATCATATTAAATAATAATATTAGTGAAATCTATATTTTTAATGAAAATGATTCACTTTTCTTAAAGAATAAGTTATTTAAAAATACCAACTGTAAAATTATTAATGTATCTGAAAAGTATACAAATTTATTAGAGGGGACAAAATTACAATTAACTAAAAATATGGATATTGCAAAGGCATCAGGTATTAATATCAATTATGACCGTTTGCACAATCCATTGTATGATGTACAACTTTCATATTGTACTTATCATAACTTTAAAATATCATCAGTAGATATGCAACAAGACATGTTGTATGATTCTTTTTTTACTTTAACTAGTAAGTTCAATATTTTATGATCATTAATGAAAATAAAAGGTGTTGATTTAAAGAATGTAGATCTTAGAGTAGTTCAACCAAAAAAATTAGAAAAACGTTACTTTCTTGATGGTTCTATGATTATGCAAAATGAAGTAACTTTAATTGATTATGATACTAATGAGAAAATAGTTTTCAATTTAACTAGAAATAATATTCCAAAATTTATTGAAGCTATGCAAGAAAACATTATTATCTTTTTAGAAGCTAAAGATCAAAAAGAATTATCATTTAGGATTTGAACAATTATGTATGAAGATAATAAACGTTCTCATCATGATAATAACTTTGTTACACCTTTATTTATCTTTTTAGGAATTAATCTAGCTCGTTTTAAAATTCGATTAAAAGAACAATATACAATTGAGTATATTAAAGATTTTCTAGAAAATGAACTTTCAATTGATAACATCAAACGTATCAATTCTTATAATGATGGCACTAAGTATGTATCTCAATAATTTTGCTATTATTATAGAATATAATTAATCTACAATGTCTAAGCTATTAAAGCAATGTTTTAAAACCTTTTTATCAAAACCAGGATTTTTGTTTACTATAGCAATATCTTTTTTTGCTATTACTTTTATTTCATCTGCCTCATTGACATTACTTTCTTCTATTTCTACATCTATTAATGATGTTAATAGCAAAAGTGGTGCAGCTGAATTAACAATTAATAATTTAAATAATTTAAAAAATACAGTGTTGGTACCAGATTTTGATAGTAGTGTTAATAACAGGTCTAATTACCAACCTAAAATTGTTAAAACAGTTGCAATTGATATGAATCAATTAGATATTGATAATTGAAGTAACTATATTGTTACTGATGAACAAAAATTTAATTTTTTACGTTATTTTCCTTTTAAAAGAAATCAATTAATACCACATAAGGATAAAAAACAATTTTCATCAAATAAAGATGATAATCAAAAATATGTAAATATTCCAGGTGAACTAATACAAATGGTCGGTAATCCATTGCTTAATATTGCATTGAATACAAATAATGCTTCATATGGATGTAGTATTTCTTTTTTTAATCCCTTTGAAAATAAACTTTTATCAGATCCTAGAAACTTCTTGTTTAGGTATAATCCATCTGAAAAGCAAGCAAGTTGTTTAGGTTTTTTTAAAAATGGTAATATTCAAAAAGAAATCGAAATCTCAGGACAATTTACAGCTTATAAGAATCCTCAAATTAATGCAGATGCAATCTTTGATGATGGAACTATCTCACCCAACTCATTGTATCGTGACCAACCTAATAGTTTATTTTCAGGAACATATAATATCAATAATAAACAATTAGCAATGAACGATTGGAAAGCTAATGATTCAGTTCCTGTAGTTGATATTAATTATGATTTAATTAAAAATGCAAGATACAATTTTTATAACTTAGTTGAATATTTTTTAAATTCATTACAAATTTTAGAAACACCACCTCTAGATAAATATGAACCATACTTAAGAGTACAAGACGGATATCAATTTGAATTTTTGTTAAGTAATGATAAAGATGAAACTGATGTAAAATTTCGAACTTTTTTAGAGACTAATGACCCTAACAACATTTTATTACAACCATTAGTGTTAGATGAGTTTAATTTATTCGGCATGAGTAAAGATAAGTATGATCAATTAGATCAACAAAGTAAAACTAATGTTGATAAAAATATTGAATCTTCAATTAGACAATATGCTAATAAACTATCACAAGAATGGAATACACAAAAACACAATTGAATTATTAGTGAATTAACTACTTATTTAAACTCTAATTCAAATATAGATTGAACTTTTGAAAATGAATATTATTATCAATCAGAAAACAACAAGCAAGAGTTATTATTTGTTCCCAAAAATGGAAATAATGTTAATAAATTAGTAATGGTTAATGGTATAGATTTACCATATAAAGAGACTAAAAATGAAATAGATGAATTTTTAAAGAAAAAAGATAAGCCTTTAACATTAAATGATGTGAAACAATTTTTAAAAATATTATTATCTTTTTCTTTTCCTAAAAATTATAAAAATAAAGCAAAATTCATAGAAAATACTCAAAATTGTATTAATTTAATTGAATCAAAAAGAACAAAAAGTTTAGATGATTTTTCAATGTCTGGTGACTGAAAGGAATGAGTGTATCGATATGGTGGTAATTTTGCTATAAATAATAATGATCCTTTTAGTGTATCTTTTTCATTTAAAGAAAATGAAGGATTTACTTCACTTTGAAATTCTGTAACTATAAAAAAAATAGACTTTACTAATTTTTTTGTTGTTATTAGTGATTCTTATTTTGAAAAAAATAAAAAGAAATACTTACCAACTAAAAGTAATACAACTATTAGTTTAGATGATAATAAGCAGTTCCCGCTTTATAGTATGAATGATATTTTAAGCGGTAATACTGATATTAATTTTTTTGACATTAATGATCCTAATGCTTATTTTGATAAATTACCTGATGAATATAAAATTAAATTTTTTAATCATCAATTTATCATAATTGGTTCTGGTGTGTCAGCTGATTATGCATATCCAATTGTTTCAATTCAATCACCAATTCCTAATCCAGAAAATCAAGGGATTGTTTATACAACTCAATCTTTATATAATAACATTTTGAAATTTAATAATTTACCTGTAACTACTTCAAATATTGCTATTAATGTATTATCTAATAGTGATCAAAACTTAATAAACAATATAAAACTTTTTGCTAATGAAAAGTTCGGTAATGAAAATATTTTTAATGTTGTTGATACATCAAATAGTGATAATTTAAGTTCATTAAGATATTCATTACCAAAAATGATTCAATCTATAATAGTTGTTATTGCTATTTTTATTAGTGTTTTGTTATTTGTTATTTTATTATATGCATCTTATATGCTAATTAATATTATTATTGATAAATTAAATAAGATTATAGCTATTTGTCGAGCACAAGGTTTTTCTAACACAAAAATTGCATTTAATATTGCTTTACCATTAGTATTATTAGTTGGTTTTATTGGTGGACTTGCGTACTTACTAACATTCTTTTTAACTCCTTATGTGATTGGTATTTTTTCTAATTTATGATTTTTACCAATAATGCAATCTAATTTTATTTGATATATCCTTTTAGGTTCAATAGGAATTCCTATGGTAATTGCAGCGGCAATTGTTTTTTCAATAGTTTATATTAAATATCGCAAACCAATACTAGATAATTTAAATGATACAGAAAATGTTAAATCTAATGGATTATCAAATATTCTACGTTCTAATGGATTAAAAATAAAACCAATTTGAAAATATCGCACAAGCTTATTTCTTTCCCGTTCATCAAAACTTTTTATTTTAATGTTATTAATGTCTTTTACTTTTGGTTTTTGTGTCGCTTCTTTTACCACTAATATTAATTCTCAGTATGCAGTAACATTAAATAATAATGCTAAGCAATATAGTTATAGTCTTGACCTTGTTTCTCCACAAGAAAATACTGGTTTATATAAACAAACTACTTATGATAAAACAGGAATAACTGATACTAAAAAAGGGATAAATGTATCTGATGTTTATTTAACACCAAATGATCCTTATGGTGCTATGATGAAAAAAGAATATTTAATAGAAAATAATGGTCAACAAACATGAGTAAATGAACAACAATTAAATGGACAAAAAGCGCTTGACATTAAAGTTACACCTTCTGATTTATTTGCACTAAGAGATAATAATGGTAATATTCTTGATTTTGACCCAAATCAAAGTGGAATCCAAAAAGAGTATTATACAAACATTGTCTTACCTAGTTATAATATTTATGAATTAATGCAAGATTCAGCTAATATACTTTTTGATTCTGTACTTTCTATTTTTTTGTTAGATATTGATGTAGCTACTATTGGGAATATTTGAGAGAATATTGTAAAGCCCTTATTACCACAAAAAATTTCTTATCAAATGGAAAATAATTTAAATGATTTCAAAAAAGAAATTGTTTATGAATATGGAAGCAAGTTTGAAAAGTTTATTGAAAAGAAAAATGGTAAATATGATATTAATAATTTTAAAATAGATCCAAAAAAAACTATCCATACAGATATAGGTGGAAACAGTTACAATATTTTTAGATATAATGATGAATATTTATTATTTTTAGGTTCACTTTTTGGAAATAAAAAATTAATTAAAAATGACATTAAATTAACTATAGGTACTATGGTTCCTGTTGATGATGACATTAACCAAAATAATGGCTTTGATGAAACATATACATGGGCAACATCTAGTTATATTAAAATAGGTAAAAATAAATTTGATAACAAAATAAAAATTATTGGAATTAAAAATAACTCTAATTTTATTAAATTATTCAATGAAAATAATGAAAAAATAAACCTATCTTCCTTAAAAGGAAATGAAATTATTATAAATTCTGGTACATCACTAAAATATGGTCTTAGTAAAGGAGATGAATTTGAAATTTCAATAGATAATGATTATTTCAGTTCTTCTAAAAAAATCACTAAATACCTTCATGATAACTTCAATAATAAATCACAAATTTTAAAACTGAGGGTAAAAGATATTTCTAATGATCCTATTGGTGAAACATTTTACTCCTCACAAAATAATGTTAATAATTGAACTAATTTAAGCAAAGGTGATTTTATTAGTAGTGTATATATGAATCATTATATGCCTAATGTAAATAGTGCTGTTAAAACCATTTCATTAGCTGATTATCAAAAAGACAATCCTTCATATATCCCTTTTAATGGAGTATTTACTAATAAAGATAATTTAGATATCGGAAATAAAGCTATTTTATTAACATCTAATACTGGGTTTTATTCTTCTTTTTTTAAAATTTCAGAAGCTAATCCTTTATCATATTTTGATCCTCGTAGCTTTGCTAGCTTTTTTGCCACAAGAAGTTGCCAAGATATTTTTGATTTCTTAAATATTAATAATTACAATGCTCTAGTAAATGACATTGAAAAAACAATGAATAACTCAGCTATTATTAAAAATTGATTAAAATATGAATTTAATGATGTTCAGATGCTAACAAATTTAAATAGTGTTAATTCAATGCAATTAACAGATGAATTATTTACTATCACAAATCAATTAATTAATGTTGTCAACTTATTGGTCTTATCAATCTTCCTTCCTACACTTATTGCCGCAACCATTATTTGTATTATTGGTATTATTGATTTAACTAAGAAACAAATTGGTGTTTTACGATTATTAGGTTATACATCAGCTAAGATTACAAGAACCATTTTATATATTTTTATTCCAACAATTGCTTTATCTGGCTGCTTAGGTCTTGGTATTTTATTTGCTATTTTATATATATGTCGTAATATTTTATTTAACTTAACATCAATTTTTGTAGCTGCATCTATCAATGGTTGAATATTAGGAATGGGCTTTGTTATTTTATTGTTATTATTAACTTTTGTTTCTATTGTTAGTTACTTAATTTTAAAGAGAAATAAATATTCACAAGTTATTAAATCTAGCTTTCACTAATTTTAAATTTGAATAATTATTTTATTTAATTTAATGAGTTTAAAATGAAACTATAAAAGATTAGATGATTGTCAATACTTATTCAATATCTTTTTAGTTTCTTTTGGTAGATTTTCCATATCTAAATACTCTTTACATACTATTTGTTTATTTTGCTTAATTAAATTACCATTAGTATCAAAAAAATATTTTTTATCATCAATTATCTTATGTGTATTTCTATCGATTCTTAAGCAATTGTATGGATTAACACTTAATTTTAAATCATCATATGATAAATTCTTTACTAGTGATGCTAAACTAAAAATATGGGCATTTTCAATTATATTTAAATTAAATTTCTCCTTAGTATAATGGTATGGAATTTTCCCTTCTTTTAGATAAAAATTAATATTGGCATTAAAAAAAGATCTTAATCTTTGTCTTAGTTTATCCATATTTTTATCAATTAATTCTTCATATTTATTAATTGTTTTATTAATAATAGAATAAATAAACAATTCTTGATTTTCTTTTAGCTTGAATTCAATATCTTTGCTTAAATCTGGATAATATTTTTGTACTTCTACCTCTTTATCATAATATGGTACATGAATATTATCTTCAAATTCTAAATGTTCATTGTATTTAAGAAAAGTGGTTTTAAAATCTTTAATAATATTTTCTTTTATAAATGTTTCTAAAGAATATGCCTTGATTTCTTTAGGATAATTTTTTGTTTTCTCTCCTATATAAAGGCTAACTACATTAGCAAAATTACAATCAAAATACTTATTATCAATACATCTGATTTGACTAGCTTTATGGTTTGTTTCAGCACCTGAAGCATTTGAACCAGTAAATAATGAAAACATTGTTTTAATAGTCATACATTTTTCTTTTAAATAATCATTAACATTTTTAATTTGTTCATCAGTTAAATTATGGTATGTTGTTTTTGAAATATGTTTTGGATCTTTTTTACTATATTGATCTAAATAATGATCACGAAAATCTTTAATTTGTACTTGTTCATAATATTTTGTTGGTTTAATCATGTCAGAATCTGTTAATCGATAATTACCACTAATTAGTTGGATATATTCATCTATTATTTTTCCTTTATTTAGATCTCAAATAAAAAAAGCATTTCCATGAATAATTAGTCCTTTGTTTTCTTTTTTTATATACTTCTTACTTCCGAAAGGAATTATTAATTTAGCATATCTATTCATTATTCAAACTCCAAGTTATTAAAAATTGCTTCTAATACTTTGACATTGATTGAATTTCCACACAGATAAATTAACTTATTATCATTAACTAGTTTTGTTTTTTTAGCTAGGTTATATGCTTTATCACTAAAACCCATATATCTAAAACACTCAATTGGTAACATTTCCCGAATTTTATTTTTTCCATAAAATAATTTAATTCTACTCAATGCACCACTAGCTGTTAATGTTGGTCCAGAATAATTAATATCAAATACGAAGTTTTCACTTTGAAAATTAGTATAATTTTTTAGCAAATATTTTTTAATATTACTAGAATTTACTTTTATTGCTTGTAATGAGTATTTATTAAATTTTTTATTAAATTGGATATTCTTTTTTTCTAAAATAGATGATAAAGGCTTTTTGGTTTTTTTACCTTTTATTTCTTTGAACTCAAAATTAATTCTTTCTTTATAGTCTTTCAAAATACTTAATAAAAAAACTCTTTCTCTATTTTGACAATTACCAAAATCAGCAGCATTTAAAACATATTGTTTTGATTCATAACCTAAGTTCTCTAATCTTTGTTTTCATTTCTCAAATGTATCAATATGATTTTTATTTATAATTGATTTAACGTTTTCCATTAATAAATATTTAGGCATATTTTTATTTTTGTTCTTACTAATATTTATTAATAAGCGTTCTATTTCTCATAATAAGCCACTTCTAGTTTTTGAGCCTTTATTAAATCCTTTTTGTTTTCCTTGGTTAGAAATATCTTGACATGGAAAAGAATATGTAAAAACATCTATATCATCTGGAATATCATTTGGATTTATTTTAGAAATATCAAATAGATTTTTAGCAACCTCTTTTGATTGGTTTAATCAAAAACCTAAATAAGAACTCTTAGTATTTTTTATAAATCAATCATCACTTACAAGTTTTTTTGAATCATTGCTTAATACATTATTTTGATTTATAAATGTTTCTTTTTTAATTGTCTTAGGTCAATAATGAATAGCTTGATATGTAATAATAGCAGGAATAAATCATTCAATAATACCAACAGAAACAACTTTTCATTTTTTTTGATTTTCTATATTTTTTAAAGCTTGATATTGAGCACCTATTCCAGAAAATGCTTCAAACAGTTTGATAGTTTTATAATTATTATTATGTGAATTCTATATATGTTGCTAGCAATTTTAACCAAGACAAGCACTAGTAAAAGCACTTTCTAATGACTTATTAATATATAATATTAAAATATGAAAAATTCACATAATAATAATTAACTACCTAATTTTTATAATTACTTTTTGCTAAAATTTTAATTTTGTTACTACCAATTCAATTTATTTTTGCTTATTTGATTTATATCTAAAAGTTTTATAAATTTTATTTCTTAAACTTTTTCTTATTAATTGAGATATTTTTTGATTTTTGATCCTGCTTTAATTAGTTAGATTTAACTTATATAAATATGTTTATTTTATATAGTTTAAGCTCCTTATATAATCCCTTTTTTCACTGATTTTGCTATATAAAACGATGTAAAGATATCTATTTTATAATATTGCTTCTTATATATATAAGTATTATTTTAAAATTTATTTGAAAAATTTAATTCAAAAATTCAAAAAGGAGTATAAAAATAGTGAAAACATAAAAAAGAGGTATTTATGAAAAAGAAATGATTACATTTATTTTCAATAGTTGGAATAGCAAGTTTATGCGCTCCAATTTTAGTGGCCACTTCTTGTAGTGGTTCAAATACACAACAAGCAACAACAATCACATACAGCGATAAGAAAGTAAGTGATTTAGTTAATAATTATCACAATGAATATGACAAAAAAATAGGAGACACTGATTTCTTTCAATATACAGATAAAGAAGTTCCAGATCTAAAAGAGTTAATTGATAGATATTCAAATGAGGCTAAAATTCTAAGTTATGATAATTTAAGCTTTGATGGCAAAATTTGATTAAATAGCTTTTTGGATGAACTTGATACTAAGAAAGAATTATTAGAATCAAATATTCATTATTTAATTGTAGATCCATGAGATAACTTAGCAATGACTAACTACAATTATGATGGTGGCATCTTTGATTATGTTATTAATACAGCAATAGAAGCAAATGATGACAAAACACTAGAACGATTTGTAGCTTTTATTCAAAAAGTTTGTAAAAATTTAGAAGCAGGTCTTAAAAATAAAATAACCATGTCACAAATGATGCTAAAGCACTTTATTGGAACATTATTACAACAAGACTTTAATAAACCATTGTTAAATTATTATGTAGAACACAACTCTTGAGCTGGTGACATGGAATTAAAAGATAATAATTTGTTATTATTCAAACAAAAAGATGGTTTAAGTCCAGAAAAAGTTAATGCAGCTAATAAAGCATACTTTGAATTCCTAAATTATTTAACAAAAGACTATTATAATGGTGTTGAATATGGACAAGTAGATGGAGAAAAAACATATAATTTAACTAAGAGCGAAACACTAACTGATAAAGAAGACAATGGTTATTTACATTCATTTGAAAATAAAAATTATTATTTAAATGGTTTAGGACTAAGTGATAAAGATTTAGACAAAAATGACATTGGCCTTGGTTTTATGAAAAATAAAGAATATGGTCAAAAAATCTATAATGCTTTATTAAAGAAACATTCTAATACTGATCAAACAGCTGAACAAATTTTTAATTTAGGTAATAGTGGTGTTGCTCAAATTAAGAATAATATGGAAGCAGTAGCTAAAACTATAGCTGAAATCTTTGTTGGTAAAGGTAATGCTTGAAGTCCTAAAGGAGAATATTATGATGAAGATAGTTCAGCTAATGAACATAAGAGTGAATTAGCTGATGATAAATTAGTAAACATTGTAGATGCGCAGGGAAATGTTAATTTAGAAAAATTCTTTATATGAATGAACACTGATCGTTGATTTAATGGCCGTGATATGACATCAGATCAATTCCCAAGTTTTGATGGTAAAACCCCAATTTATGCAGGGTATGTAGGTGCTTCAAATCCAAATCAAGATATTTGAAAAGACAAAACAACTCCATATACATATACTAAGCGATTTAATGCGATACATAATGATATCAAATCTTTAGATATTGCAGATATTATTGGTTGAGTTGATAAAGATGGTAAAGAATCACCAACAAAAATAGATGGTAGTGCAGGTAATCTAACTTATAAATTCTTAGTGAAAGGATTAAGTCCTTCTACTGTGGAAACTTCTGATGACATTACTAATATTCAACAAACAAATAGTATTAGTCCAGAAGCAGCTTGAGTTGGTACAAGTCATGCATTTGAACAATATTTACAATACAAAGATGTATCAGCAGAACATTTTAATGGTATGTTTAAAAAAACTAGTATAGACTTTACATTAAGAACAGGGACAGGTGGAGCTGCTTATGCTAATGGCGGAGAAGGATCTTGAAATTATTCAGAAAAAGGTCCTGGTGGTTTCTATCTAGATTCTAATCCATATTTTGGTCTTCAAAAATGATCAATGAGTACTTTAGAAAGCCATGAAGCTATTTGTGGACATGTTTATCAATTTAATTATGCTCATGATCATCCACCTCAATCATACGCACCTAGTTTTAACTCTAATGCATATGCAGAAGGTTGAGGATTGTTTAGTGAATGATTAGCTAGTGAAATTGGGATGTATGGTAAACCTGTTGAATTAAAAACAGCTATTGATAATACATTACAATTACCACAATTTGGTGTAGATAGTCAAAATGTAGATGTAACTCAATTTAAAAAACAATATGATTATGCTAATGGGGCATATTGAATTGAAGATGATAAATCTACTCCTGATAAAGTAGAAGAACCAGGAAATAGTCAAAAACTATTTGATGCAACTCAATATTTTGGTTTTTTAAATGAAAGACAATTAAGAGCAATGAGATGTGCTGTTGATGTTGGAATCCATGCTGGTGCTGCAACAACTTCAATTGGTCAATTTAAACCAGATTCAGGATGAAGTTTAAAACAAGCTAGAGAATATCTACATAGCAATTCAGGTTTAGGAATTGATGATATTAATCGTGAATCAAAACGTTATCTTGAATATTCTGGACAAGCTGTAAGTTACTATAATGGATTAAAAGTTTTAGAAAACTTATTTATGACTGCATTAGGAAAATACAAAGAAAAGAATCCAAATAAAGTGTTCTTAGATTATAAGAATACATTTAATACCAATGCTAATACAGCTAATTTATTTGATGTCATTTTAAGAAATGGTGATGTTCCTATCGGAGTTTTAAAAGAAGCAGTTACCAACTACATTAACAATAACTATTAATATATAAATTTAGTTATTTTAACTTAGAATATCTTTCCTTTTTGTATTATTATTCTAAATCTTGGTTTTAACTTAAATCATTAAATAATATTAAAAATTAATTTATAATAAAAACACATTTAATAAGGACCTTATTAAGAGTGTTTTTTTTATGTTATTTCAGGAACTAAACTTACAATCATGAATAATTAAAGCAATTAATGAAATTGGTTTTAAAAAACTTACCAATATTCAAGAAAAGACTATTATTCCACAGTTAAAAAATAAAAATATTATTGGAGTTTCATATACAGGTTCAGGAAAGACATTATCATTTTTAATCCCAATATTAAATAAAATTGAATTAAATGAAAATTTACAGTCATTAATTATAGTTCCAACTAGAGAATTAGCTAGACAAGTTAATAGTTGTTTTCATCCTTTTAAAAAGCAACAAAGTAAACTAAAGGTTCAATTATTAATTGGTGGGAATGATTACCAAAAACAAATTGATAATATTAATAGGACAAAACCACAAATATTAATTACCACCATTAGTAGATTAAAGGATGCAATCATTAAAAAAGCAATTAATACTAATAATATTAAACATATAGTTTTAGATGAAGCTGATATGTTAATGGATCTAGGTTTTTTTAAAGATATTGATTTAATATTTAATCATTTAAATAATATTGAGGGAATTCAAAAAACAGCATGAAGTGCTACATTGCATGAAATGTTAGCTAATCAACTTTCAAAATATTATAAAAATACTAATATTATTAAAATAGGATCATCAATATATCAAAATAATAAAATTATCCATAATGTCATTCATAATAAAGATAAACAACATTCCTTGGCTATTTTGTTAAAAAAAATTAATCCATATTTTTGTCTGATTTTTGCCAATAAAAAAAATGAAGTACAGTCGATTTTTAATTTTTTAAAAAAAAATAATTTTAATGTTTCTTGCTTGCATGCTGATTTATCTTCAAGAGAAAGAAAGAATGCATATAAAAATGCAAAGAATTTGAAATATCAATTTTTAGTAGCTAGTGATTTAGCTAGTCGAGGTTTAGATATTGATGGTGTTAGCCATGTTATTTCTTGAAATATGCCTAATGATAATGAGTGATACATTCACCGTGCAGGTAGAACTGGTCGTGGTAAATATAATGGTGAATCATGAATACTATCAAGTGATAATAAAGATGATAATAAGTTGCTTTTTTTTGAATCAAAGGGAATTGTATTCACCCATTATTTTATTAAGAATAATTTGTTAGAAAAAAAGAAATATTTTTATTTTAAAAAGAAAGATAATCTTGATTTGGAAAGTGAACATGAAATTAAGAAATTAATAATAAATAAACCACAAAAGATAAAACCTTGTTACAAAAAGAAACAAAAAGAAGCGATTGAAAAAATAAAACAAAAATCTAAACGACGATATTTAGATAAAAAGATCAAACAAGAATTAATCAAAAATTATAAATTAAAAAATAGTAAAAAAAGTAGTATCTAATTTTTATTTTAAAAAAATTTTTTTGTGTATAATTAATGCTTGTATGAGTTATATAGTTAAAAGTAAAAAAATTGTTACAAATATTAAAGCCAAAGACATTAATAAAGAAAATTGCATTGGTAATTTCTATTCAGGAGATAGATATTACACATTATTAAATGAGTACATTGATTCTAACTTAACTAGAAAATCTAAGATTTTAGCTTGTATTATTAAGTTTTTATTCAAATCTTCAAATTATAAACATGACACTTCTATCTCAAATGGAAGAAGTATTTGAGTAACATTATTTGATTTAATGTGTGTTTTGTTTTTCATTGTTGGTATTATTTTGATTTTAGTTAGTGTGGGAGCACCATTGATTCAATCATTATTAGATTTCTTTAGTAAAAAAGCAGGAGCAGCTGGTTCATTTATTGATTCACTTAAAAATGCATTTACAGCTAATGCTGCTGCTTCAATTGCTATGTTGGTAATTGGACTTATTACATTAATTATTGGTATTTTCTGAATGATTTGTTTCTTTAGAATTAGAAAGAAAAATAAACCATTATCTTTAGTAGCGTATGTAGAAAAGAAAATTAGTTTTATTTTAAAATTAAGATGAATGATTAAAGCCAAAGGAAAAACCATAGATAAAGCTATTAAATCTAATAAAGAATATAAACTTTGTTTTATCAACTTATTTGAACAACAAGGTGGTAGTGGACCTAGATGATTAAATATTCAATTAATAAATTTATTAGTTTCAATTTTTGATGATTTTAGTTTATTATTTGTTTTTAAAGAATTATCTGATACAGAAGTTGATGAGTTAAAAGATATTTTTGAACATGATTTTAAAAATATTGAACTATTAAAAATTTAATAAATTTTCTTAATTTTATTGTATTATTAAGAGGAAAGATTATTTCAGAATCTTCAAATGAAGGTCTGAAATAATTTTATTTTTATAAAGGATGGGTTTATGAAAAATGCAAATAAGAAAACCTTATTAGAGTACATTACACAAGTTGCTAGTAGCTATGAGGTATCACAAAAAAAAGTAGCAGAAATTTTTGCAGAAACAGTTGATCGTGTTTTGACAAAATTTTTACCTGATCGGGTATTTGAAACACAGGTTGATTTAGATACAGGTAATGTTTTATGTCGTGCTAAATATATAGTAGTTGATAATTTACCAGATGGAGAATATGATGATTTTAATGAAATTCCATTAAATGAATCAAAAAAATATGGAGACTTTAAAATTGGCGATGTTTGTTGAATTGATTTTGATATTCTTGATGAAAAGAATTTACCTAAACAACAAATTACACAAATTTTACAAATTTTTAAGCAAAAATTAAATGAAATCAATAATGTTAAAATTTATGATATTTGAGCTCCAAGAATTGGGGAAATTATTTATGCTGAAGTTGAAAAAAACGAACGCAATGGCGCTTATATTATTAACCTAGAAAATAATAACTTTGGTTTCCTTTCTAGAAAAGAATCAATTCCAGGTGAAGAATTAAAACCAGGACAAAAATACCAATTTTTAATTAAGGATGTAAAAGAACATTCAAAAGGATGACCAATTATTCTTTCACGAGCTGATGTCGATTTTGTTAAAAAATTATTAGATATTGAAATTCCTGAAATTCATAGTGGTGAAGTCAAAATTAATCTTATTAAAAGAATAGCTGGATTTAAAACCAAAATTGCTGTTTCAAATACAACTAATGCAACCTATGATCCAGCTGCTATCGTTGTTGGTCCAAAAGGTACAAGAATTAAAAATTTAAGCTCATTAATTAACAATGAAAAAATTGAAGTAATTAAATATAGTGATAACTTTGAGGAATTTTTATTAAATGTATGTGGTCAAAATAATTTAGTAGGTTATAAGATTATTCAACCAAAGCAAAATGTCAATGAAGCTAACCATGAAGATGAAAATAGTGAGAACTTAGAGAACAAACCGCATATTACATTAATAGTAGAAGATGATATTTCACCAATTATTATTGGTAAAAAAGGATTTAACATTAAATTAATTGCTATGATGTTAAATTGTAGTATTGATATTAGTAGTGTGACACAAGCAAACCAAATCCATTTAGATTACACAAAAGTATTGAACACACAAAGAACATCCAAATCAACACACACATCAAACACTTATGCTGGTAACTTTGCTACTAATAAATGAAGCAACAAATCCAATGTTGCTACTAACCATAATTTTAAAAGTAACAAAAATCAATCATCTAAAGTTCTTAAATCAAATGATGATTTATTAGATGATATTGAAAACTTATCTGAAGATCAAATTAAAGAACTTTATAACATTGATATTGATTTAGTAAATAAAGAAATGAACAAGAAAAATAATACTGAATCTAATAAAAATGAAGAAACCACTGTAAAATTAGAAGACTATGAAGATTCTGATTTATCAGATGCTTTTGCAGATGAAATAGCAAATGCAATCAATTCTAAAGATGAAGAAAAACATTAATTTTCGTACTTGTATAATTTCTAGAAAAAAAGAACATAAAGATAATTTAATTCGCTTTGTTATTACTAATAATCAATTAGAAATTGATTTAAATAATCAGCTTCCTGGAAGAGGTTTTTATGTATCAAAAAATAAAGAAATAATTAATAAAGCAATTAATGATAAAATATTAGAAAAAAAATTAAAAATAAATGTTTCAAAGGATGTTTATGATAAACTAGCAAAAATTTAAAGAAGAGGTGTTTGTATGAAACCAAAAAAACAAACTAATAATAAGACTAAGGACAATAGGAAAACAGTACATATTAAAGAACAACTTAAATCAGTTAATGTTGGTGTACATAATGGAGTTTTTGTTTTTACTGATCCTTTAACTCTTGGTGAATTAGCAAAGAAAATTAATAAAAATTCATCTGAGCTTATTAAATACTTTTTCTTAAAAGGCAAAATGTTAACAATTAATGATGTTTTAAGCATTGAACAAATTGGTGAAATTTGTATTGAAAATAATTTAGATTTTAAAATTGAAAAAAATATTAGTGCAGAAAACATTTTAGAAAATATTTCTTTTGATGACGAAGAAAAAAATTTACAAAAAAGACCACCTGTTGTTACCATTATGGGACATGTTGATCATGGTAAAACAACATTATTAGATAAAATTAGATTATCTTCAGTAGCACAAGGTGAAGCTGGTGGAATAACCCAACATATTGGTGCTTATCAAGTAGTTAATAAAGATTATACTTTAACATTTATTGATACACCTGGGCATGAAGCATTTAGTGAAATGCGAGCCCGTGGGGCTAATATCACCGATATTGTTGTCTTAGTAGTAGCGGCTGATGATGGGATTAAACCTCAAACTGAAGAAGCAATTGTTCATGCTAAACAAGCAAAAGTACCAATTATTATTTTTGTTAATAAAATGGACAAGCATGAAGCAAATATTGACAAAATTTTAACACAACTTAGCAATCATGATTTAGTACCAGAAGAATGAGGAGGAGAGACAGCTATCATTAAAGGTTCAGCTTTAACTGGACAAGGTATTAAAGAACTTTTAGAAGCTATTAATTTAACAGCAGAATTAATGGAGTTAAAAGCTAATCCAAATCGATTAGCTTACGGAACTGTTATTGAAGCTAATCTTGATAAAGGTTTTGGACCAGTTGCCACTGTATTAGTTCAAAACGGTACCCTTCAAAAAACAGATTATATTGTTGTTGGTTCAACATATGGAAGAATTCGATTATTATTAAATGAAAAAAAACAAGAGGTAAAAGAAGCAAAGCCATCAACACCAGTTATGGTGGTTGGTTTGGAAAGCATCCCTCATTCTAGTGATAAATTTTTAGCTTTAAAAGATGAAAAGGCAGCTAAGGAAATTGCTACTAAAGTACATCAGAAAAGAATTAAGGAAGAACAATTCAAGCAAGCTAATTCAAATATTAGAGAAAGAATTGCTAGTGGTGAATTAAAAAATGTTAATGTAATTATTCGAGCTGATGTACATGGCTCTAGTGAGGCTATCAAAGGAATGATTGAAAAATTAAATGTTGATGGTGCTAATTTAACTATTATTAAAGCTAATATTGGTGAAATTACTGAATCAGATATAAGACTTGCTCAAACAACTAATTCAATTATTATAGGTTTTAATATTAAAGCTTCAAGAACAATTACAGAATTAGCCAATAGTGTTGGTGTGTTAATCACCTTCTTTGATATTATTTATAAATTAAAAGAAGAATTAACTCGGTTACTTAAAGGAGCATTAGATCCGATTTATGAAGAAAAAGACATTGGTGAATTTTTAGTACAAAAAACATGAAAACATAGTGAAGTAGGTACAATTGCTGGTGGAAAAGTTACTTTTGGGAAAGTAACTAGAAAATCAAAATGTCGAGTTATAAGAGATGGTGTTGTGATTTATAAATCAGAAATTAATTCATTAAAGCACCAAAAGGATGAAATTAAAGAATGTACTGAAGGCAAGGAATGTGGACTAGTTGTTAAAAATTTTAATGATATTAAAGAAAATGACATTATAGAATTATTTGAGGAAATTAAAAAAGAATTTTAAAAAAATTTTATTAATGTGTATTAATATTAATTTTTTGATTTAAAATAATTTATGAATTTGCTCCGTTAGCTCAGTTGGTAGAGCAATTGACTCTTAATCAATGGGTCACAGGTTCGAATCCTGTACGGAGCACCATGTTATTTTAAAAAATGTATGAGATTTTTTATTAAAAGTAAAGATTTAATCAGTAAAATAGAACAATTTAATGAAGTCTTTTCCTTAGATTTATCATTAGATGATGGTGCTATTAAATGAACTAAATATTTAGATCCAGTTTCATTACACTTATTTGGTATAAGTTATATAGATTTTATAAAGAGCAATCAAATTACTTTTCCATCTCCGCCAGGTATGTTAGAAAAATATTACAATTTTTTTGTTTTACTTTTGAATAATCTTAAACATTTAACTTCATTTGAAGTACCAAATGAAATTTACTGCTCTACATTAGATGTTCTTGAAACATTTCAAGATTTTTTAAAACTCAATAACTTCTTTGTTAAAAAAGAAAAAACAAGAATTAGAAATACGGAAATTTGATATCACTTCATTTTTCCAGCTATCTAAAAAAAGCCCCTAGAAAAACTAGGGGTTTTTATTTTTTATGTTTATAAACATTAATAGTTGTCAATCCAATTCCAACAGAATGTCGTAGTACATGTACTAAAATTGGCATTGGTGTTAACCTTATTTTAATTTGTTCACTTGCAATATTAAAAATTTTTGCAATCTTTTTTTGAATAGACTTTAACTCCTCTTGGGTTAATAATGAATTATATAAATATAAGAATTTTATGGTTTCTCCGTCTAATTTACCATTAAAAGATTTTTTTGCTGTTTCAGTTATTTTGTTTCAAATCTCATCTCATTTTCTAGTTAAAACACTAGTTGATTTATTTTTTTCCTCACACAAGACAACAGGATATGTTTTAGTTAACTTTAAAATTTTTACTAATATCTTTGGTGCTCGTCCACCTTTTAGTAGTCCTGAAACATCTTTTGGAGAAAATAAAATAATAGATCTTTCTGAAATATCAAAAATTAGTTTTTGTAATTCATCATAGGTAACATTACTATTTTTTGATAACAATTGAGAAACTTCTCGAACTTGAGATTCAATAGTTGAAGCAATAGCATTAGAATTAAAAATTCATAAATTTTGATATTTTTCCATCAAACATTTTGATGTTTCAAACTGACTAGTAAATCCTGGTGCAGCTGAAATATAAATAACTCGCTCATATGTTTTCAGGAAGGGTTTTAAATATTCTTCAAGTAATGCTTCTGGGACAAAACTTGTTTTTTGTTCATTACCTGATTCAATTAAACTACAAATCTTATCTTTTTGACTTTCACTAAAATCATCTTTAATTAGATTACCATCTAAATCTGAAATAGTATAAGGAACAACAAATAAATCAAATTCCTTAATAAAATCATCAGCAACTGTAGACATTGAATCAATTATAATTTTCAATTTTTTCATATATTAATAATATCATTATATTAGTAAATTGACCTTTTTATAAAAACAAAATAAATAATTTGTTCCCAAATTGAATTATTAAGTGCAACGCCTTTGATAAAATAAAGGTGGAGCACTTTTTAATTTTGTAAATATATAAAAAAGTGCCCCCTTTAGTACGGAAAGGGAGCAATTATGTTATACACTCAAATAACTCATGATG